>NZ_LZML01000069.1:0-39349 GCF_001665695.1 Nocardia sp. 852002-51101_SCH5132738
CACCACACCCGCACCCGACCCGGCCGGAGCCGGACCCGGTGGCGCAGGCGGAGAAACCACCGGAACAGACGACGACGAGGCGGACGGCACGGATACTCCCGAGTTCTGTGGCGCAGACGTTCCGTGCTGATCCGTCCAGGGAGAAGTGCTCGGCACCGTGGCTCTGGTTCCGCTCGAATCACGGTGCCGCCGAGGTGTTGTCCACGGTGTCGTCGGCGCCTCGGCGCCGGATCCGGTGTCGGCATCCGGGGCGGAGGTAACGGGATCGGTGGAACCGTCGTTCACCACCGGCACTGGGCTCTCGATGCTGGTCACGCGCCATCCCCCAGGGCGACGAAGGCGAACGTGACCGGGCGCGCCGCGGCGGTGATCGACTGCAAAAGGGGCATCGGCACTCCTTCCGCATCGGTCCCAGCCGGTCCGCCACGGCGCACCGATTCGCCGGTGCGCGAGCTTCTCTCAATCCTCTCCGGTCCTGATCCGCACAGAATTCCCAACGCTGGGAATCGCTGAGAATGAGGGGGGATCGAACCGACGGCAGGACGGGGATCGCGGTATGAGTAGCAGTCGCTCCCGACCGGGTAGGTGACCCGATGAACCTGTTCGGTGCCATAGGTAAGGCTGCCGGCTGGGTCGGCAACCAGGTCGTGAACCACTGGGACGACATCGCGATCGGCGCGTTGACCGGCGTGGCTTTCGCGACCACCGGACCGATCGGCGCGGGCTTGGTCGGTGCTGCCGCCGGTGCGTTGCAGTCGGGAATCAAGGACGGGTGGAGCTGGAAGAACGTGGGAGCAGGCGCTGCGTTCGGTGCCGCCGGAGGCATGCTCGGTGGCGGTGTCAGCGGTTTCGGCGTCAAGGGCTTCATGCGGGCCGAGGGCGAGGCGGCGGCGAAGGCGATGGCCAAAGCGATCGCGAAAGCCGACGCCAAAGGCGCGGTGAAGGGCCAGGCGATCAAGGATGCCATGGCCTTCAACAAGACCGGATTCTGGAAGAACAAGCTGCCGACCTGGGCCGGCGCCGGGCACATGACCCCGGGTCGGTATTACTCCAGCGCGCTGGGCGCGAGCATGGGATCTTCGAATGCTCATTTCGCCTGGGACATGGGTAAGGACGCATGGACGATTATTCAAGGAGGTAAGAACGGCCCGGGGCAGATCCCGGTTGTAGACATAACGCCCGCGGAGGCGCTCAAGTATGTCTGACAAGATGCCGCGGATCTTCATGCCCGATCCGGAAAAGATGCCGGACGGCCTGACGTTTTCTCCGGGTCTTGTCCAGCAATACAAAACGCTGCCCGCCATGTATGTATCGAGCTGGGCGGCATTCGGAGACGGAAGTGCTCTGGCTGCGCCGAAGACGGTTCCGGTCGGGAAGGTGTCCGGGGCAGAGAACGCCGGCATTGCGAATTACCAGCAGTGGGTGATCGCTCTTCAACATGCGTACGACCGACTGCTGGAACTCGACGCTACCGTGGCGAAGGCTGCTGACGACAGCCCGGAGCTGTGCCACGAGGGCCGGAGTGACTTGGCGAACGGCATCGATGGCTTGAAGGTCATGGCAAGTGTGGACCCCCGTGATGTGACGGTGCTGAAGGAGCTCATCGATAAACAGGTTCTGGACCCGAGCCTCGCCCAGGGGGGTAACGCAATTTCGGAGGACGATTACGTGATGGCGATCATCGACTCCGCGGTGAACACCGTCTCGGGCATCATGCAGGAAAAATCTCAGCAGTTCGCCGAACTCGGTTCGAAGGTCCGCAAACAGAACCCCGAGGATGCCGGCAAGACGACCGGACCCGGAGGCGTCGACAAGCCCTCGCCTTCAGGAAAGAACACCGGCCCGAGCAACACCTTCACTTACACCGGCGACAACAGTCCCTACTCGGTGGTGGGAAACGAGAATTCACCCGCAGCTGCGCCGGTGTGGAACTGGGATACCTCGGGCAGTCCGTCCCTTTCGTCCCTCGCTCCGGTTACGGATTCGCCCGTTGCGCAGACCGCCGCTTCCAATGACGCGGGGCAGCCCGTGCCGCTTGCCTCTGCTGAACCCTCGTCTCGGCATTCCCTGGCACCGGCCGCCGCCGCGCCCGCGTCGGCCGCCGCGAGTGCGCCGTACGGGATGCCTGCCTACGCCTTGCCGATGGCGCTGGCTGCCGCCAACCAACGCCGAGCGGCCGAAGCGGCACGCAGCGTTCCGGCCACGGCGGAGAACCCGTCGTCGACGGTAATCGCTCCAGCTGTCGGTGCTCCGCCGGCGGCGCCGGCCCAGGCTGCGCCGAGTCGTGCCGGCGCCGGCCCTGCTTCCGCGAACACCGCGTCGAATTCCGCTGCGAATGCGGCCAACTCGGCACCCGGCGCGTCGAATCAGTCGGCCACACCGACGCAGGCCGCCGCACCGGCGAAAGCCGGCGCGACACCGGTCAGCGTCGCCGTCGCGCGTGCCGACGACGGCAGCACCGTCTTCACTTTTCCGGACGGTCGTTCTCAGCGTGTCTCGATCGTCGTATCGAATGCTCTCACGGCGGCGTTCGGAAACGCGGCGACCACGGACGGTCGTGGTGCCTACGCCGCCACCCCTGCCAAGATTCCGGACGCGAATTCTCTTGGGACGCCGGCCGAACCGAATCAACTGACCACGGGGGATCTCGCGAGTTGGGATACCCAGCGGACCGCACTGGTAGTGGCCTTCCCGGAGGAGAACGGCGGAACACTCGAAGTGATCATCGAGGCCCAACTGCGTCCGTTCGATCCACATATGAGCGACAAGAGCGGAGACTTCGGGTCTTTCGCAGGTTTCTTCCACCCCGCCGGAATCGACATATCGGCTCCCTCGTCCAGCCCTGGGCTGTCGGCGACTCCGGTGGACCAGTCAACGCACGGACCGGCGACGGTACCCGCATAAGGAGTCGGACCATTCATGGGAATCGGGACCATTTTCAAGGCCGCCAACGAAGCCACCGGCGGCAAACTGGGCAGCGCGCTGCTCGGCGCAGCGGTCAACGGCGGTGCCGAATTCCTGCACTCGGCAGCCAGTGACGGCATCGGGAACATCGACTGGGGCCGCATCGGGATGGCCGGCGGGATCGGTGCGGCCGGCAGTCTCGCGGGCGATGCGGTTGCGGGGGGTATCAGCCGGAAGACAGGGCGGTCGGTGACCTCTGTCGGCACCGAGATCGAGACCCTGGGAGATAACCAGCTAGCGCTCGAAAAAGCCCTTCGAAACAAAGCGAAGGCCGACGCGAAGTACTACAAAAACTCTGGCTCGAATGTGGATCCCAAGCTGCGTGCCAAATCGCAGAAGGCCGACCAGGAGTTGGCTGACCAGCTCGGTGTTCCACTGACCGACGTGGCCGGGAAGAACAAATACAAGGCGTTGGAGAAGGAGGTCAAAGCCAGGGGGAAGACGGCGAACAAAGAAACGCAGGAGCTGGAGAATCGGAAGAAAGAGCTCGAAGCCAAGCAGAAGGGCTGGGCCAACAGCAAGGGCGCGAAGAACGCGGGCTGGAAGAGGAACTCGTTGCGGGCGGCGGGGATCGCGACAGCAACGGGCTTGAGCTGGCAGTCGCCACGCGGGGGCAGCGATTCGGGGGGATCCGACGGCGGCGGCGACAAACAGCCGGGCGGAAAGCCACCGGCCACGCAGCAGGTCACCCTCACCTGGGGCGGTAGCCAGTACATGGATTCTCCGGCGAAGGAACCTATTGCCCCCGATCCGGGCTACACGGCCACCGGTACGGGATTCCTGCTGTATCCGCAGGGTTTGAACGAGCAGATACGGCGCTGGTATGTCGGATGAGACCGAAGCCGAAACCGCCGACTCGCTGGCAGAGGCGCTGAGTACCAACGCGAAGCTCTTCGGTGAGCCCGAGAAGGGTAAGCCGGTGGCGGTGGTGAAGACGCCGACGCTGAAGCCGCAGGCGCTCCAGAAACTGCAGGGCCAATCGGATCTGCTGACCCAATACCGCTCCGCCGTGAGCAGCATGAATGCGAAAGCGGAGAGTTACGACGCTTCGCTGGAGAAGCTCGGCGCGAAGGTCGACGACGTGAAGAAGACCTCCAAGGACGGACTCAAACAACTGGGTGACCTCGTCAGCGGTATCAACTACAACGTCGCTTCGATCTCCTCGCTCGAGGAGGGGCAGGTGCTGGAGATCCAATTCATCGACATGATGGACCAGGCGTACTCCGAACTGATCGACACGGTGGATCCGGCTGCCGGACAGAACGAGGCCGCCGCCGATGCCATCAAATCCTGGGCGGCGGATTTCGAGAAGACCCAGCAGCAGCACGATGCCGCCATTCAGTCGGAACTGGACAGCGCAATGGCGAAGCTCAATGGCGGCGGTAACGGAGGTAATCCCGGCGACAACCCCGGTTTGAATCTCGGTGCCGACAACGGGCTGGAGAACCTCGGCAAGGACACCACCATCGACCCCAATACCGGACTGCCGACCGACAACACCTCCACGGCCGGCGACGCCAAATCGAAGATCGACGATGCGATTCAGCAGATCAAGGATTCGGCGATGACACCGAACTCGTCGATGGCGAGCCCGGTCGAATCACCTTCGCTCGGTTCGGGTTTGGGCGGAATGATGGATCCGATGGGCATGGGGGGAATGGGCATGAACCCGTATATGAATCCGTACGGGATGGGTATGGGCATGGATCCCTACGGCTCGCTCGGGGACTCGCTGCGCAACCGGGCCGACGATCTGGATCCGAATCGGATCGATCGGGCGGTGCAGCCGCTGGCACAGGCGCAACCGCAGCAGCCCGCTCCGTCGACGCCGTGGTCGAATCAGAACAACGCCGCGCCGGTGTCGAATACCGCCGGCGGTCCGCCTCCGAACGCGACGTCCTCGCAGCCGGGCGGGACCACACCGCCGCCGCGGGTGCCGGGTTCGGACGGCATGATCGAATACGCCTTCCCGCCCGACTTCCAGCGGAAGCAGAAGGTGTCGCCCGTCGTCGCCCAGGCGCTGGACGCGGCCTTCGCCAATACCAAGGGCACGGACGCGAAGGCGGCCTATTCCGGCACCACGGCGAAGTGGTCGGACAACAAGCAGGTCGGCGCGCGGATCGATCCGAGCCAGTTGATGACCGGCGATGTCGCGCTGTGGGACAAGGACCACGCGGCGATCGTGGTCGCCTTCGGATCCGGTGATCCGAGCACCGCCGCCGCCGCGAATTTCACCGGTGCCGCGAGTTTCACCGGTGTGTCGGGCGGTTCCGGTGATCCCTCGGCCGGCTCGGGCGACACCTCGGCCGGTTCGGGTGACGGCAGTGATGCGCTGCAGGTGATCGTGTGCGGTGAGCTGAAGCGGTTCGATGCGCACATGTCCGATGTGGGTGGCGATTTCGGCGACTTCAGCGGGTTCGCGCATCCGGCCGGTATCGAGGGCACGGGCGCCGCGCACGGTGACGCCATGCCCGCGGTGCCGGCGCCGGGTGATCCGTCCGCCGGCGGTCCGACGATGTCGGCACTGGCCGGCACTCAGACGATCTGACGGCTGGAGGGTGAGAGGAGGTCGTAGCGTTGAATGTTGATCCGACGGAACTGGTTTCGGCGGCATCCGCCCTGGCCGATATGGCCCACAACAGCGGGTCCACCCTGCCCCGAGGCTGGGTGGTCCCCGCCGGAGCGGATCCGATTTCCGCGCAGGCGGTGCCACAGCTGAACGGCAGTGCGCAGGACCTGTACAACGGTGTGCTCGGGGCGTTGAACGAGGTGCATCGCACCGCCTGGAACATCGGCGCCGCCGCGGTGGACTACACCGAGGCCGACGAGCAGGCCGGGCGCGATATCGGCGGCGCGGGTTCGGATTTGCTGACAAATCCGGTGGCCGAGGCTCCGCCGCACACACCGCGGTTCGCGCCGACCTTCCGATTGCCGGCCGTCGGCGCGGAGGTCGATCCGCTGACCTTCGCCCAGCAGTTGCATACCGGTCCGGGGCCGGGAGGCGCCGCCCGCTTCGCCGAAAACGTGCGGAACTACCTGTCGACCACGCATGCCGATGCCACCAGCGGTCTGGATCAGGCCGCGCTGCGCATGCAGCACTGGACACCGGTGGGATCGGCGGCTGCACAGCAACTCTCGAAACACCGCAGCTGGCTCGACCAGCTCGGATCCGCGCTGGGGGATCTGGCGGACAACGCCCAGAACTACGCCGACGCCTTCACCGCGGCGAAGGCCAAACATCCCACGCCTCAGGAGATCATCGCCGCCCGCAAGGAGCTGGTCTCGGCGATGCGCTCGAAGAACGAACTGGGCGTGCAGGATGCGCTGGCGAAGTTTCAGGAGCAGAACGCGCGCTCGGCCCAGACGGTCACCGACTACTCCACGGCGGTGAACTCGAAGGGGCCCTCGAAAGGCTCGGAAACCTCGGGCTCGCAGAGTGATTCGAGCGGTAGCGATATGAGCATGCTGGCCCAGATGCTGCCCACGATGATGAGCTCGCTGATGCAGGGCGGGATGATGTCGCAGCTGGGCCAGGGCGGCAGCACGGACTCGCTCGACGGGCTCGACGGCTCCGATTACGGCTACGACTACGGCAGCTACCCCGACTACGGCTCCGCCGGTGGCGGTTACGGCGGCGGTGGCGCGATGCCGATCGGGGACATCACCAGCGGGCTGGACAGCGGCTCCACGAGCACACCGACCGTCAGCGTCGGCCCGATGCCGATGGTGGCGTCGGCGTCGACGGCCGGGACCGCGGCGAGCAGCGCGTCGAATATGCCTCGCACACCGGTGATCGAGCCGCTGTCCTCCTCGGCGGCCGCCGCGGCCCGCGGCGCCGCCGGTGGGTCGCCGATGATGCCGTACATGCCGATGGCGCCCGGTATGGGCGGTGGCGGCGGCAACGAACGCAACCGGGTCGTGGCATGGCATCCCGATCGGCTGATGTACGTCGACGACACCCCGCACACCGAGCAGGTCATCGGTGAGAAGCCGACCATCGCACCGACCGTCACACCCCCGACGCCATCACCCGCCAACCAGACCCCGAGTCAATCCGGAGGTAGCGCATGAGTGGAATCCATCCCGACGTCCAAGCGGCTTTGGACGCCGCCCGCGAATTACGCCACAAGATCGCCGATCTGCGGGAACGTATCGACGCGATCCGAGCGCGGCGCCCCTCGCCGAGCGGTGCCGTCATCCCCGAGGTGGACGCGATGGGGCGGCTGACCGACCTGTACCTGGCACCCGGCACGGTCGACCGGTTCGAGGCCGATGAACTGGTCGCCGAGATCATGTCCGCCATCCGCGAGAGTTCGGCCGACGCCGGACGCCAGTACCAGGTGATCATGGATGCCGAGCCGGCGCCCGAGACCGAGGGTGTCGGTGGGCAACCGGTGGAGCAGCTGTCGTGACCGAACCCGCGGCGGTCACCGTCGCCGACACCGTGCGCTGGCTGCACGAGGAGGGCCTCGTGCGGCTGGCGGGGGTGGGCGAGCGCAGTCTGCACCCGATCGCGGCGTTCACCATCGACGTGGCGACCGGAATGGTGGGAGCTCATCCGGCTTCGGGCGCCAGCTCCGATGTGAGCACCTTCGCCGCCGACGATCTGCCCCATCCGGTCGGTTCGCCGAAGCGGCTCGTGATCGTCGGTGTCACCACCTCCGAGTCGATGCTGGTGGTGGATCTTGCTGCCGCCCTGACTATTTCGATCAACGCCGATCAGCCCGAGGCGGCCGCGCGGTCGTGGGTTCTGCAACTGCTGCTGAATCCGGAGATCACCATCTCCACCAACAGTGCCGAGGTGGCGATCGGTAACAGTCCACGCTGCCGCCGCTCGTTCATCCCGGGCGGCGGCGCGACGATCATCAATATCGACGATATGAATCCGCCGCTGACCACGGTGACGCTCAACGGAGCGGAGGGCCCGGACCATCTGGACGTCGAACCCGACGGAACGGGGGAGATGTATTTGGGCTCGCGATTCTGGTCGCTGCGCCAGGTGATGACGGTCGGCGACGCGGCCTGGAGCGAGTTGGTCGACCGCATGTCGGGAACCGGAGAATCACCAGCGGGTTCGAACGAACCACCGCCGGCCGCGAGCGTCGCGCCACCCGCCGGCGCCGTCGCACCACCGCCGCGAGGTGCGCTCGCCCCTGAACTCTCGGAGGGCCGATGAGTCACATTGCGAAGCCCTCCCGTCGGCCCGGCCGGGTGCGGGTGTCCCGCAAGTCCCGCAAGACACAGGAGAACCGATGAACGACGATCTGGAATTCGACGACTACGACACCGAATCCGATGCACCGGCGCCGGATTGGAAGTCGATGACCTACGAGGTCTTCAATCCCGACCACAGCGTCGGCGTCGCATGCGACCGGGACGGCGAGGTGGTCGGTCTGCACCTGTCGGACGAGGCGCGCGACAACGGCGACAGCTGGCTCGCCAACGAGATTCTGCGACTGGCGCGGCTCGCGCATATGAAATCCCGCGTCGGGCTGCGCGCGGAGATGGAGTACAACGGCGCGCGGCCCTACACGGTGGACTCGTTCGATCTGCCGACCGAGGCGTCCTACCGGGCGATGGAGAGCGCCGAATTCGGCACCACGCTGTGACTACAGATAGGAGTCCGTCATGCTGGAGATGGACGATCAACAAAGCTCCATCAACGCGTCGGATCAGTTCCACGTCGCCGTCGCCACGAACACCCGACAGGCGTCACAGCGGTTCGAAAATCCGGCTACGCACTATCGCGCGGGCACGGGAGCGGAATTCGACGATCAGACGACGCAGATCTGCAATCGAGTCGGTGAGTGGATCAGCGACTTCGTAACCGCGCGCAACCGCCACAGCGATGGCACGAACGTTGCCGTGCGCGATGCCGTGAACGCCCTCTACGACGCGGATATCGATACCGGCGCCGGCGTGCGATCGGTCTGACGCGCATGGGTTCCGAGCATGGCAGCCCCTATTGGGAAACGATCGTCGGCAAGCATTGGCCCACGATTCCACCGTCGGATTGGTACAACCTCCAGACGATGGTTCGCGACGCCGCCGCGGCGATGGACCCTGAGGAGGCCGATCGTGCCCGGCGCCTGTTTTCCGAACGCGTTCCGTCCAGCGAAGGATTGGAGCCGGCCAAACGCGACATGCTGAACCAGCAGGACAGCTTGCGCAAGCTGGTGGATGCCCTGGTCGCCGCGTCCGATACCTTCGGGCAGATCGGCGACATCGACTATCGCACCCGGCATCGGATCCTCGACATCGTCGATCGTGCGGACGCAGATATCCAGCGGGTCCGGCAGCAGGAGACCGACAAGAACGGAAACGAGGACGAAGCCGCCGAACAGCGGCGGATCTCCGCCATCGTCCGAGAGGCTCGGGACGAGGTCGCCGACGTCGAGCGCAATGCGCTGAACATGTTGGGCCCCCAGGGTCTTCCGGAGCTCGCCTTGATCGCCGAATTGCTGGGCCGGCCGAATCCCTGGGCGCGGGACAACGGCCCGGGCGGCCCGGGACATCCGGGACGGCGGCAGGACGGTGGGCCCGGGGCCGGCGGCCGCCCCCGGTACCCCGGTGGTGGCTCGCACCATCAGATGCCTGGTCCGATGCACGATCCGATGCCGCGCTTCCCGTTCCTCCCCGGGATGGTCCGGCTCGATCCGGGGATGTTCTCTCATGTTCCACCGCCGTTCGAGGACATCGCGGATCGGTTGCGGGATCGGCTGTTCGGCGATCCGCCGGCCACGGTCGATCACATGCCTGCCCCGTCGTCGGGCCCTCAGGACCAAGCGCCGAACGCGCCGGCTCCGACGGCACCGGTCGGCGGCGCGCCTGCTCCGGGGCAGAACTCCGCGTGGGCGCCCGCGGCTCCGAATCACGCCGGCCCCGGCGAGAGCGGCGACCATGCCGTGGACGCCGCGCCGATGGCCGATTCCGGTGCCTCGCACGAGCCGGACGCCCCGGTCGCCGGGACCGCCTCGGACACACATGCCGGGCCCGCCGCCGGGCACGGCTCCGAGTCCGGGGGCGGTCATGACGAGAACGACTCCGGCGGAGGGCAATTCGGCCGCACGTCGCATCCGGACGACGAGACCGAACACGACGAGGCGGGACATCGTGCCGAGCTGGGCCCGATCGCTCCGATCGGCGCGCCGGGCCTCGCGGCGGGTGGGGCGATGTCGGCGCCCCTGGTCATGCCCCAGCCCGGGGCGCTCGGTCCCGCCGTATCGGCCCCCGTCGATCGGATGAACGCGCCCGCGGCGCAGGCAACCCCGCCGCCGGCCGGTGCCGACACCCGCCCCGGATCGCCACCGGACTCGCGGATCTCCGCGCCCGGGGGGAAGGGGCCCATGGTCGGCAATCCACCCGGCCCACCCGGATCCCCCGTTGCGCCACCGGCGGCGAAAGCGATTCCCCCGCAGCGTATTCCGGGACAGTCCGGCAGCGACGAGGTCGTGCGGGATGCGGTCGGCGCGGCCATGATGGCGGCGTCGGCCCCGGCCTTCGTACTCGGCGAACGTGTCGACGGCGACCTGGTGTTGGCCCGCAGCCTGCTGAGCAGTCTGCTCGCCGCGGCCGGGGATTCGGCGCTCGGTGTGGACTGGGCGGTGTCGGTGCTGCGTCATTCCGGCGGCGTGACCGCGTTCGTCACCTCCAACGAAGGGCGCGGGTGGCTGCCGGCCGGGCTGTATCTGCCGCGGGAATTGTCCACGCCGTGGGTATGGTCGGAGTCCGAGGGCAGTGGCTGGGAGGGCGTCGGCGATCCGGCGCGCATCCTGGCGGAATTCGGAATCGCCTGGGGCGCGAAGATCGGGGCGCGGCTCTCGGCGCTGGTTTCGTCGCAGCCGATCGACGGCGCGCTGAGTGCCCAGCTCGGTGCGGTTCCGACGGAGGGCTCGGTCGCGGCCGCGGCGGTGATGGATTTCGGTACGCCGGCCGCGGGTTTGGCCGACCGGCTCGAACTCGTGGGGTCGGCGCAGCTGGCCGAGCGCGTGGCCGCGACTCCTCCGGATCGCATCGCCGAGCGGTGTGTGGAATTGGCGCGCGACGGCCACGCCCGGGCCGCCGCACCGGGGCGGGCGCCGGATTCATTGGGAGCCGGGGCGATTCGCGCCGGCATTCTGCAGGCGATCGCGCAGCGCAAGGCGGTGCCGGAACCGCTGTGGGACGAACTGCGCGACGCCGACGCGCTGGTCGCAGCCTCGATGTTGCCGCTGCGCGCGGATGTGTCCCGCGTAGCGTTGGGCGAGCTGCGGTCCGAATCCGGCGCCCGGGGAGAGGCCGCGGTCCTGCGTGCGATGGTGTGCCAGCGACGCTGTGACGAACTGGTCCTGCTGCTCGCGGCCGAACCGACTCGCCAAACCTTGCGCGACGCCGTATACGCACATGCGCAACTGGCGGAATTGGCCGCGGCCCCGCCGGGACCGGATCCGACGCCGCCGGGACCGCCTCGGACCTCGTCGGTCAGTGTCGGCCCCATGCGGCGGTGAGTGCCAGGGAGCGGTGGACCGTAGCCGGTCGGATGCCGTGCGCGGCCAGAACTTCCCTGCACTGGGAACAGCGCCCGGCAGTGGGGATTGTCCAGCGCCGACAATGATCTCGTCAGTGGCGGAAAGGATTGTGCGGCATGCCGGAGATGGAGATCGACCCTGCGGTGCTGCGTCAACTGGCAGAGCAACACCGTCAGGTGGCGCGCGAAACCCGGGAATGGGCGCAACCGCCTTACGATTGGCTCGCCAGCTTCATCCCCACGTACGGCAAGATCGCCCAGCCGGTCAAGGATGCCCTCGACGACTACTACGACGCCCGCAAACGGGCGGGTGACAAACTGGCGGACGACCACGACCACACCGCGGATCAGTTGATCGCCGCGGCCGAGTCCTATGAAAACGCCGACCACGGCATCGCATCGGATTTCCGCCGAGCGGGCGACGACATCGGCGGGCACGGGTCACCGCAGGGAACACCGGCGCACGCTGGGCCGAACGGCCATACCTTCGGCCCCGGCGACGGCCGCACGCCGGCGGGTATCTCGCCGCTCGGCACGTCGCCGCTCGACGGCGGTCCCTCGGTCACCGGTCCGCAGACGCCGGGCGCCGGTCAGCAACAGCCGGACGCGGCGGACCAATCGCCGGGCGCGACCGTCCCCGGCGTCGCCGCCGCCGCACCGGGAGCTGCCGCACCGATGGGCGCCGTGGACTCCACAGGCACCCAGGCCGGGTCCGGTTCCGGCGTCAACACCGGTGCGGCGGCCGCCGCCGCGGGTACCCCGGTCGGTGGAGTGGCGACGCCGGCCACCGCCGGTGCGGGCGTGGGTGCCGACGACCGATCGGCGCAGCAGCCGCCGACCGGCGCCACGGGACGCTACGACATGCCGCCGGTACCGGTCGTCACGCCGTTCGCCGCCGCGGTGGCCGCGGCCAAGGACAAGGAGGCCGAGCCGGCCTACGTGGTGGGCGATGCGGTCGACAACGACCTCCTGGTCGCGCGCACCTTGCTGGCGGCGGTTCTGGCCGCCGCGGATACGCCGGCGGTGGGAATGCACTGGGCGGTCGGCGTGATGCGCGGGCCGGCCGGGGCGGGAGTGTTCATCACCTCGAACGAGGGCCGGGGCTGGTTGCCGGCGGGGATCTATCTCCCTCGGGAGGTGTCGACGCCGTGGATGTGGGACGAGATGCTCGACGACGGCTCGGGCAGTGCCGCCTCGCCCTGGGAGGGGATCTCGGACCCGGCCCGGGTGCTGGTCGAATTCGGATTGGCATGGGGCCCGAAGGCCAACGCGTCGCTGGTGGCCCTGGCCTCGTCCGCCTCGATCGACGGTGAGTTGCGGGCACGGTTCCCCGATATCGCGATGGCGGACCTGGTCGGCCCGGCCTACGATGTCGACCTCCGGGTACACACCCCGGACACGGTCGATCGGCTCGATCTGGCCGGATCGCCGGAAGCCGCCGGTCCCATTGCGGCAGTACCGGATTCACGCGCGTACGCCCGTTGCCTCGAGTTGGCGACCGAGGCCCACACCAAGCTGGTCCGCAGCGGGACGGCCGCGGCTGATTCCGCCGAGTCCCGTCGCATCCGCGATCGCATCCTCGCCGTTCTGGAGGCCGGGCAGGAGGTGTCGCCGCAATGGTGGGAACAACTGCGCGAGGCCGACGACCTGCTGGCGGCGGCGATGCTTTCGCGGCGCGTGGACGTCGCCCGGGTGGCGCCGGGTGACCTTCGCATCGACGAGGAGGGAGCGACGTTGCGTGCCATGGTCTTCGAACGTCGCTGCAACGAACTCCTGCTGGTGCTCGCCGGCGAACCCGGCCGGCAACAACTGCGCGACGCGGCGTACGCCTACGACCAGATCGTGAATCATCCGCGATTCGTGGAGGTTCCGGCGGCGGTCACGGCCGCCGAGCCCACGACGGTGGACCGCCCGGTCACCGTGTCCGGGCCGGTATCGGCTCCGAGTGTCGCCGCCGGCCCGCCGCGCGGGGCGGCGGTCGTGCCGCCGGTGGTGGCACCGCCGGTGGTCACCCCACCGTCCGAGCAGTCGTAGGCGGGGGCCGGTCCGGACGGTTTCGCCCGGACCGGCCTGCTGTCGGCTTGCCGATGAAAGTGACTGCGGCTCAGGTGATCCCGGAATATTCGGGCATGGGGAGGCGCGCACGATCGGCCCGGCCGGTGCGCGCACAGTAGTGCGCCGGGGATGCCTGGGTCAGGCGGGTGCGCCCGGAATACCGCCCCCCGAGGGGGCAGTAACGGCGGGCGCGGACGTGCCTGGTGGTGTGGTCGCCGGCGCGACCGTGGCCGGTGCGGTGCCGTCGGCCGGCGGCGGAGTGATCACGGCCGGGTCTGCGGTGACGCCGCCCGGCTGGGGAGCCGTCGCCGCCGGGGCCGCACCGGCGGGCGGCGCCGCATTCGGGTCGGCGGCGGGACCCGTGGGCGCGGCTTGCGCGTTGGGTGCGGCGCCGTTCTGCTGTGTCTGTTCGGCCTCCCGCTCCTTGCGCTCCTCTTCTTCCCTGCGGTGCTGTTCGGCGTTGTTCTGGATGAACTGCTGCACCATCGGTGCCAGGGACATCAGACCCATCGGCAACATCATGGCCAGCGGACCCAGCATCTGCGCGAGCCCGCCCAATCCACCGTCGCCGCCGGCGCCGGCCTGCGCGGCGCCGCCGGATGTTGCGGTACCGCTCGACGCACCGGAACCGCTGCCGGAGCCGGAGCCCTGACCGGATCCGTTCGTGCTGTTGCCACCACCGGCCATGTTCGCGTTGTATTCGGCGACCGCGGAAACCTTCTGGCACACCGAGTCCAGGGTGTCGGCGATCTGTTCCATGAGTTTGAGCTCTTTGGCCGCCTTCAGCTTCTTGCTGAGCGGCCGCAGGTCGACCTTGAGAGCATCCTTCAACTTGTTCACGTCGGCCATGACAGCTCTCAGCGTCTGATCCTTGCCGTCCTTGACCTTGATAGACGTCTTGACGACCTCGGCGTCCATCTGCAGCAGGTAGGTCTGGCGGGCCCGGACCTTGGTCAGGGTCTGCTGGTAGACGTCGCTCGCCTCGCCCTTGCCGAGATTTTGATAGACGGTGGTGGTGAGTAGATCGTTCACATTGGGCGGCGGCGTGGTCATGCCACGCCCCAGCAGATCCACCGTGGTCTGGATCGCGGTTTCCGCCAGCGCGACGAAACTCGTCAGGGCCGGCGACGCTCCCGGTGGCGGGTCGAGTTCGATCGGCTTGCCGTAGTGCTGACCGACGCCGTCCGCTGTCGGGGTGGGATTCGGCGTGGGCCCACCGGTCGTGTGATCGGTGCCGGGTTTGCCACCGGGTTTGCCGTCGGTGGGCGGCTTGTCGCCGGGTTTGCCATCGGTAGGAGGCTTATCCCCGGGCTTACCATCCGTAGGCGGCTTTTCCCCGGGAGCGATGGCTGTGGCGGGGTCTGCCTGTACGAGGGTGACTCCCGCGACCTCGGTGTGTTGTTGTGCCAGTGGGCGCAGCCCCGCGGGGTTGATATCCATCTCCGCCATGCCCGACAATCCTTTCCGCCACCGACGACATCATTGTCGGCGCTTCCCGCAAATGGGAAGCTCGGTCGTTTCGCCATAACACGATCGGTGTCGCATAGTCGGAAACCAGTCTTCCGAGTGCGGGAGATCTGGAATTCACGTCGGCCATCCAGCGGCGCCGGCACAGGAGGCGGGCGGATGAGTGAGGGCGGGGCGATCGCATGGCGCCTGATCTGACCACCGATCTCAACGGGGTGCTGAACTCGCTGCTCGGGCTGTACGGCCAGGGCAGTCCCGCACCGGGTACGGCCGGTACGGTCTCGACCACCGTCGCGAACATGGACAACAGCCACAACGGCTCCATCGCCCGCCACTACAGTGACGCCCGCGGCATGCAGGTATCGATCGCCGAGTCCCAGGCGGGTAAGGACGCGGTCGTGCACAAGGCGGTCACCGCCGCGGGCGACGGCACGGTCACCGGACGCAATGCGCTCAACAACCGGATCGCCGACCTGCAATCGCGGCTGCAAGCCATCGCGGGGGTCGGCGATCTGCGGTTCAGCGGTCCCGCAATGTTGAACGCCGCGCACGCCACCATCGCCGACGCGACCAAACAGGTGGACGCCGATGTGGCCGCGGCGCACCGGCACGCGGCGACGATCCAGCCGCCGTCCGCCCCGGCTCCGGTCCACCGGCGGATCACGCCCGCGGGCCGCAGTCGGCGTCGCTCCCGGATACGAACCCGGGCCGGTGGCGGCGGCGGTGGTGGTGCACGTCCGAGCGCGGTGCGCAGTCGTCCGGTTCCGTCGGACGGCACCGCCGGCGGCAAGGCGGTGAGTGCGGCGAGCGCCTGGCTGGGCACGCCCTACGTGTGGGGCGGTGGTGGCGCCGGCGGGCCGAGCGGCGGCGGCTTCGACTGTTCGGGGCTGACCCAGTACGCGGTCGCGGAAGCGACCGACGGTCGAGTTCACTTGCCGCGCACGACATATGAGCAGATCTACTGCGGGGAGCGAATTTCGCCTCGCGATGTGCGGCCGGGCGATCTGGTCTTCCCGGCCGATTCGTTCTCCGCGCGCGGGCCCGAGCATGTGCAGCTCGCCGCCGGGAACGGGATGGTGATCGAGGCGCCGTACTCGGGTGCGACCGTACGGTGGGCGAGAATGCCCAGTGAAGCCGTCGTCGTCCGCGTCATGTGAGTTGTCTTGGAGGTGGGAGCGGCCGGTGGTCTGCTGACACCACCGGCCGCCGGGCGGGTGGCCGGCATCGGTGGGTGATACCGGCCCCGTGCAGGGCTGCGGGCCTGCACCCCGCGGCGGTCGGTTGCCGGATCGCGGCTCACGGCCGCCGCCCCGAGGTTCGGGCCGTCAGGATGAGGACTGCCGACCCGCGTTTCAATATACCGCTGAATGACGGCACGATTTACGACGGCTCATCAAATAAGTATCGGTCCTTGCGTGGGCCGTCGATCCGCGTGGCGGCGGTGCCGGTGGGAAAACGTCTCGCTCCCAGGGCATTCGGCGAAACCGCCGGTGCCGTCGCGAACCGCGACGCTTCACCTGCATTTCCCAAGAATGGGAATAGCGCTCCCACGGCTGGCGGCCTGGGTGTCTATCGTTCGGGCAGGCGAGTGCGGCGGAAGGGATGTCCAGGTGTCAGCGGCCGAGGACGCGTTCTACACGGGTGTTCAATCACTGGGATTGGTTGCCGGCGGGGTTCGCAACGAAGACAATGCGTTGGCGGCGTTCCGGGCCGCCACCGATCTGGATCCGGATATGTGCGATGCCTGGCTGGGGCGCGCGATGGCGGGGGAGATCACCTCCGAAGTCATCTACGGCGCCTACCGGTCGGTGCACAACCTGTACCGGGATCAACAGCGCGCCGGATTGGTCGATCGCGCGCTGTGGTGTCAGGTGGAGCTCGGTATGTACGGGCTGCGGGTGGCGATGGCCGACCGCGATCAGATCGCGATCGCGCAGGCGTGCTCGTATGCCCAGGGCGGCGAATGGGAAGAGGCCGCGGCCATTCTCGATCAGGTGCCCAGCGACGACGTTTCCGATTTCGTTCGCATGTCGCTGTACTACCGCACCGATCGCTGGCCGGATCTGCTGGCCGCGCGCACGGCCAAACCGGTTCTCGAGGACGGCCTGCTCGATATCGCCGCCGAGTTGATGGCCGCCGAATCCCTCGCGCGGATGGGACGATTCGGCGAGGCCATGCCGCGCGCCCAGCGCATCGTCGAGGACAGCGCCTCCGGAAGCCTGTCCTACATCTGGGCGGATGCGCACTTCCTGCTCGGAATGTTGTTGCGGCACAACGGTGATCATGATGCCGCCGAGAAGGTTCTGGCGGGTCTGCAGGGTTCCGCGCTGTGGTCCGAGCGGCCGCTGTGGCAGCGGGCCGTGCGCGACAAGACCTATCGCTTCGATGTGGTGACCCCCGAGGTGATCGGTTCCCGGACGAACGTCTGGGATCCGTCCTCGGGTGACGACCCGGCCGAGGTGGCCGCCACCGCGGCCAAGGCCGAGCGCGACACCCTGCTGGCCGAGGCGTCGGATCTGCTGGCGGCGCAGATCGGCATGGACTCGGTCAAGGAACAGGTCGAGCGGCTCAAGTCCGGGGTCCTGATGGATCAGGTCCGCGCCAAACGCGGCCTGGCGGTGGAATCCAAGACCCAGCACCTGATCTTCTCCGGCCCGCCCGGTACCGGCAAGACGACCATCGCCCGGGTCATCGCCAAGATCTTCGCGGGCCTGGGTGTGGTGGAGAACGCCGACGTCATCGAGGTCTCGCGCAACGACATGGTCGGCACCCACCTCGGCCACACCGCGCCGAAGACCAATGCGCTGATCGACTCGGCCCTCGGTGGTGTGCTGTTCATCGACGAGGCCTACACCCTGATTCAGGAGGGACTGTCCGGCGGCGACGCCTTCGGTAAGGAAGCCGTCGACACGCTGCTGGCCCGGATGGAGAACGACCGCGACAAACTCGTGGTGGTCATCGCCGGCTACGAGGACCAGATCGACCGCTTCCTGGCATCCAACGACGGTCTGGCCTCCCGCTTCACCAAGCGCATCCGGTTCGCCAGTTACGACGCCGACGAACTGGTCCAGATCGCCGATCACATTGCGCGCAAGAAGGATTCGATCCTGTCCGACCAGGCGCGCGAGGTGCTGCGGGACCGCTGCGCGGAACTGGCGCAGCAGACCCGCAACGGCCGCCGCCTGATCGATCTGGCCGGTAACGGCCGGTTCGTCCGCAATGTGGTGGAGGCGGCCGAGGCCGAACGCGACTACCGGTTCACGCGGGACAACGCGGATATCGCGAATATGTCCAACGAGGAACTGATGACCGTCGACGCATTCGACATCACTGCCGCCCTGGCGGGGCTGGCGCCGACGAGCTGACCCATGGCCCGCTTCCGGGTGGTGACCAAACACCAGATCTCGGGGTGGCGGTTCCTGTTGCGCCGGATCGAGCACGCGCTGGTCCGGCGCGATGCCTCCATGGTCGACGATCCGCAGCGGGGCCGTTCCACCGCCTTGTCCATCGGCATCGCCCTGGCCTGCGTGGTCGTCGCCGGTGCCGCGGTGATGGCGTTCTTCAAACCGGCCAAGCAGGTCGGACAGGCGAATATCGTGTCCGACAAGGATTCCGGCGCGCTGTTCGTCAAGGTCGACAACCGCCTGTATCCCACGCTGAATCTGTCCTCGGCGCGGCTGATCACCGGCATGGCGGCCAATCCGGTACCCGTCTCCCGCGACGAGCTCGCGAAGTATCCGCGCGGTCCGTGGGTGGGGATTCCGGGTGCACCGGGCGTGATGACCGATACGGGCGGCCGGGACTCCTCGTGGGCGGTGTGCGATACCGCGCGGATCGGCGCCGCCGCACCGGTCGACCAGCGAACCGGTTTGCCCACCGCCGGCGCGGGGGTGCGTACCACCGTGATCGGTGGCGAGCTGACCGTGCAACCGGAGGGTGACGGCGCGATCCGCGATCTGGGCGCCGACGAGGCGCGTCTGCTGCGCCAGGACGACGACATCTGGCTGGTCTACAACAACGGTGATCACGGCGTCGTGCGAGCGGCGATCAACCTCGCCGATTCGGCGGTCACCCTGGCTCTCGGCATCGATGCCACCGCACCGGTGATCGAGGCTTCGAGGGGATTGATCGCCGCGATTCCGGAGGTACCGCCGTTGCGTGTGCCGGAGGTGCCCGGCGCCGGCGAGCCCGCCGTGCTGAAGGGCGGTATTTCCGCGCCCGTCGGCTCGGTGGTGACGGTGTCGAATCCCGGGCGGGGCGCGTCCTACTATCTGGTCTCCCAATCCGGGCTGGTCCAGGTCGGTTCCGTCCTGGCCGCGATGATTCGCAACTCGAATTCCCGTGGCGCCGTGGCGAGTATGACCGTCGGTCCCGACGCGGTGGCGCAGAATTTGCGTCCCGGTTTTTGGCCCGGCACCTCGACCTACCCGAGCCGGCCGGTCACGCTGGCCGATCCGGAGAAGTTCGGCGTCACCTGCTTCCACTGGTCACGCGGAGCGGCCGAGGCGAATGCCGTCACGCGCGCCCTGGTCGGACGGCAACTGCCGCTGCCGGGCGCCGAACAGAGCCAGGTCGTACCGCTGGTCACAGCACCCACCTCGCACGGCGCCACCGCCGATGCCGCCTATCTCCCGCGCAGTTCCGGCCGGTTCGTCCAGCTGACCGGAAGCGATCCGAACTCCCCGCTGCGGGAATCGCTGTTCTGGATCTCCGACAGCGGTGTGCGGTACGGGATCAATGTCGGAACCGGTGCGGGTGACCACACCCTCGCCGCCCTCGGCCTGCAGGCGCCGGTGCCCGCACCCTGGAGCATCGTGTCCCTGTTCGCCGTCGGCCCGACCCTGTCGACTGCGGACGCCCGTATCCAGCACGACGGAATCGCACCCGACAAGGCCGCGGTCGGCCTACCGGAGAAAACCGGGGGAGGAGCCTAGTGACGACGACCCGGCGCTTCGTACGGCCCGCGCGCACGGTGAAGGGCCCCAAGGCGCCCGCGGTCACCGAGTTACGCCTGCAACCGCCCACCGAACTGCCCAAACCCGTTCCGGCGTCGCGAATCCGGATGATCATGCCGGTGGTCATGATGGCCGGTATGGGCGGGATGATGGTGATGATGTTCCGCAACGGCGGATCGTTCTCACCGACCATGCTGTTCTTCCCGATGATGATGGTCGTGTCGATGTTCGGCATGATGGGCGGCGCGTTGAGCGGCAACGGCGGTGGCGGCGCGGCGGGACTCAACGAGGAACGCAAGGACTATCTGCGCTCGATCGCCGAGAACCGTAAGACCGTGCACGCCGCCGAGGCCGAACTCTACGACTATCTGCGCTACACGCACCCGGGTCCGGCCGAGCTGTCCCGCCTCGTCGGTGGCAAACGCATGTGGGAAGTGCAGGTGTCGAGCCCGCAGTTCCTGCGCGTGCGCATCGGCCGGGGGCGGATCGCGAATCAGGTGCGCGTCATCGTTCCCGAGGCGGCGCCGACCTCCGACCTGGACCCGGTCGGCGTGGTCGAGGTGACCCGTTTCGCCAAGGCGTACTCCACGGTCGGCGGCATGCCGGTGGCGATCAATCTGCTGTCGGTTCCGCAGGTCGGATTCGACGGCGACCACGAAGCCATGGCCGCGTTGGTGCGCGCGATGATCGCCGAGATCGTCGTCCTGCACGGGCCCGATCAGGTCGCCATCGCGGCGGTGCTGTCGGATCCCGATGCGCCGGAATGGAATTGGCTCAAATGGCTGCCGCATACGCAGCACCCCAATGATACGGACGCCATCGGATCCAGCCGGATGGTGTATCGGTCGGTAGGGGAACTGCGCTCCAAGGTGCTCGCCGGCCTCAACCGCGGGCCGTTCTCGGCCAACACCCAGCCGACCATGGATCGCACCCACTATCTGCTGCTCGTCGACACCGACGGGCCGACCAACGAACGAGACATCTCCGGCGTCGACGGCTGCACCTGGCTGCGGCTGGGCGTCGGGGAACAGAATCTGCCGCGGGCGCTGAAGTTCGTCGTCGACGAGGACCGGCGCCTGCAGGAGGTCACCTCGCGAGGTTTGCGTGCGGTCGGTGTCGGCGACACCATGTCGGTCACCGCGATCACCGCTCTGGCTCGCAGTATCTCCTCGTATCGGCTGTCGAGTGTGGTCGAGGCGGTCACCGCGGAGCAGACCAGCGGCGGGACGTCGTGGGAGGAGATGGTCGGTGTTCCCGACCCGGGCGCGATCCGGGTGGAGCGGCAGTGGCCCCGCCGCCGCGACAGTGACCGCGGCCGGCTCAACATCCCGTTCGGTCACGATCCGACCGGCCAGGTGGTGTACCTCGATATCAAGGAATCCGCCGAAGAAGGTATGGGCCCGCACGGTATGTGCATCGGCGCCACCGGTTCCGGAAAGTCGGAATTCCTTCGCACCCTTGTCCTTTCGGCGATCGCCACGCACTCGCCGGATGTGCTGAATCTGCTGCTGGTCGACTTCAAGGGTGGTGCGACCTTCCTCGGTTTCGACCGGCTGCATCACGTCACCGCGGTCGTCACCAATATGGAGGAGGAAGCCGACCTCGTCACCCGTATGGAGGACGTCATCAGCGGTGAAATGGCCCGGCGGCAACGTATTCTGCGCGACGCCGGCAATTTCGCCAGTGTGGCGGACTACGAGCGGGCCCGCGAACAGGGCGCGCAACTGCCGCCGCTGCCGACGCTGCTGATCATCCTCGACGAATTCGCCGAACTGCTCGAACAGCATCCCAACTTCTCGAAACTGTTCGTCGCCATCGGCCGTCTGGGCCGGTCGCTGCGCATCCATCTGCTGCTGGCCTCGCAGAAGGTGCCGGCCAACCGCATGGGTGAACTCGAGGCGCACCTGTCGTATCGAGTCGCGTTGCGCACCAACCAGACCAGCGACTCCCGCGACGCCATCGGCACCGCCGACGCCTATCACCTGCCGAAGAAGCCCGGCGCCGGATATCTCCGGGTCGGATCCGGTGATCTGCAGCGCTTCCAAGCCGCCTACGTCGGCGCGCCGTATACCCCGCCCGCCCAAGCCGCGGCGTTGGGGACACAGCGCGCGCGCCGCCCCGGTGGGGGATACCGTCCCCCGCAGGCCTTCACCGCTGCCTACATCGCGCCGAGCCGTGTCGAACCGGTGGCCCCGGCTCCGGTCGTCACCCGCCCCGAAGCTCCGGAGGCCGAACCGGTCACGCTGATGGAGACGGTCCTCCAGCAGTACGCCGGGCACGGCCGCCGAGCGCACGCGATGTGGTTGCCGCCGTTGGGTATTCCGGCCACCCTGGAGCGTCTGGTGCCGGCGGTTCAACCCGGTACGTTGCAGCTGCCGCTGGCGATCGTCGACAAACCGCGGCAGCAGCGCCAGGACGTGTGGTCGGTGGACCTGTCCGCCGGTGGTGGACATATGGCGATCGTCGGTGGGCCGCAGTCGGGTAAGTCGACCGCGCTGCAAACGCTGGTCGTCTCCGCGGCCATGACACACAGCCCGGAGCAGGTGCAGTTCTACTGCCTGGACTTCAGCGGAGGTCTGTCCAGCCTTCGCGCCATCCCGCACGTCGGGTCGGTGGCGTCGGCTCGGGACGTGGACCGCGTGCGCCGCACCTTCGCGCTGGTGACGAACCTACTGGCCTACCGGCAGTCGATGTTCACCGAACTCGGGATCGACAGCATGCGCGAATTCCGCAGGCGGCGAGCCGATCCCGTCGAATCCGAGAAACTGACCGCGTACGGGGACGCGCACGGGGACGTTTTCCTCGTCATCGACGGCTGGGATATCGGATTCGCGGTCAACGGACCGTTCTACGACGAATATTCACCGGTCATCGAATCCATTGCGCTGCAGGGCCTCAACTACGGCGTCCACCTGGTCCTGAGCAGTTCGCGCTGGGCGGCGATCCGGCCGGCGATCAAGGACCTGCTGCAGACCCGGCTGGAAATGCGTCTGGGCGACCTCACCGATACCGTATTCGGCAGCCACCGCGCCATTGTCGCGTCCATTCCGCCGGACCGGCCGGGACGCTGTATCTCCAGCGAAGCGTTGCACATGTTGACGGCGCTGCCGCGTATCGACGGCGTCGGAGATCCGGAGTCCGCGGCGGCCGGGCTGGCGGCCGCGGGCGAAGAACTCAACCGGCGCTACGAGGGCCGGCGCGCACCCGAGGTCCGGCTGCTGCCGTCGAAGATCGAATTGGATCGTATTCACGAAGTTGTGCCGGAACCGACGAGTCCGGCTCAGCAACTGGTGACTCCGTTCGGTGTGCGCGAATCCGATTTGGGCGTGGCGGCAGTGGATTTCGGCGTTTCCACGCACTTCATCGTGGTCGGATCACCCGGATGTGGAAAGTCCACGGTACTGGCGGATCTGATGCGTTCCATCGACCGGCGTTTCGGCCCGGATCAGGCGCGTATCCTGCTGATCGACTACCGTCGCCAGCATATGGACGTGGTTCCCGACGAACGGTTGATCGGCTATCTGACCAGCGAGCGGGATCTGCAGGAAGGCCTGCCGGGATTCGCGGACAAGATTCGTAGTCGGCGGCCTCCGGACGGCGTGACCTCGCAGCAGCTCAAGGAGCGCTCGTGGTGGAGCGGACCGGAGATATTCGTGGTGATCGACGATTACCACATGGTCGCGCAGCGCGGCATGCTCAATCCGCTCGACCCGTTGAAGGACATCATCGTCGACGGCCGTGACACGGGTCTGCACATCATCGTGGGACGTAATATCGCGCAAGCGGATTCGGCGATGTACGACAACATCATGGGTCAGATCAAGAACCTGAACTGCTCGGGTCTGATCATGGACGGCACCAAGCTCGACGGAATGCTCATCGGCGACGTGAAGGCAACGAAACAACCGCTCGGTCGCGGAATTCTGGTCGAGCCGCTGCATTCGCGGCGCGATCTCGTGCAAGCCGCGTGGACACCGGCCGAAGAGTGAGATCGCCGACATCTTCCCAACATTGGGGATGCCTTAGCGTTCATCCTGTACCGCTCGTCGGAGGCGGTATCGTCGTTAGGAGAGGTCGATGTATCTCAATGTCACTCCTGAGAACTTCCCGGCTATCGCCTCGCAAATCGAATTCACCGCCACGGGATTACAGGGCGCTCTCGGAGCCCACATGCCGGCCTGCCAACCGCTGCCGCCGGGCATCGATGATGTGAGCCTGATGATCCCGGAGGTGTTGAACCCGTGGGGCGAAGGCTTTTTCTCGACCACCGCGCATGGCGCCGTGCTGCAGACCCAGGCCTCGGCCGTGATGCCCGAGGTGGGCACCGCGTATTCGGGTAGCGACATCCTCGCCGGCGCCGATGTCGCCACGCACGGCCCGATATTCAACGTGTAGCCGGAGATCGGCGAGCCGAGGTTGATGTCATGGCGTTCCTTTTCGACTTCCATGCGCTGCCGCCGGAAATCAATACCTCTCGATTACTGAGCGGTCCGGGGCCGGCATCGACGTCCGCGACCTCCACCGCCTACGCGGACCTCGCGGCGCAACTGAATGCCGCGGCCGCCGATACCGAGGCGACGATGGCGACGATCTCGGGCTCGTGGCAGGGCATGTCGGCGGACAAGGCGCGGGCGGCATTCCAGAAGCATGCGGCATGGCTGCAGGAACAGGCCGCAGTAGCCGGCGCCGCCGCCGCGCTCGTGGGCGAGGTGGCTGCCGCGGCGAAGGGCGCGCGCGGTGCGATGACTCTGGTCAAGATCCATTTGGAAGCGAACAAGGCGGAGCGCAAAATGTTGCTCGCCAACATGGCTACGGCGAGTGCCATTTCCACCGCGGGTCCGGTGGGCGCTGTGGTGGGAGGTTCGATGCTGGCCGCGACCAGTGCGGCGCTCGCGGCCAACGAACTCGAGTACTTGTTCGTGATCTGGCCGGAGGCGGCTCTCGTCATGGACGGTTATGCGGGGACCGTGGTGCCCGCGCTGGCCGCCCTCCCGAAGCCGCTCACGGCACCACCGATCGTCGGTGGTGGCGCACCGCCGCCGGATATGCAGTACAAGATGGCCCCGGACACGACGACGACGCCGCGGCCCACCGCCTACCAGCATTCGACTATCACCGACACCGGCGGTAATTCGCACTCCACCACTGGGAATCAGAACACCTCGACGAGCAACTCTCATTCGAGCGGGGGTGACCAATCCTCGGGTGGCACCCACGACCCGTCGGGCCCGGGTGACGGGCCGCAAGGGACCGATCCCACGGGCACGGGCCCGGACAGCGGGTTGTCCGATCCCACCGGGGCAACGGACGCGCTGTCGCCGATGTCGGATTACGGCCAGGGCGGCGAGGGATACGGTGACGATCCGATGGCCGGGCAGGACGGCCTGTACGGCATGTCGGCGACATCGCCCACCCTTGCCGGCCTGACCGGCGGAATCGGTAGCACGGTGGCCTTTTCGATGATGCGCGGTGGTGTCGGCTCGATGCCCGGCGCCGCCACCGGATTCCGGATGCCCGGTAACTGGAATCCCGCGTCCTTCCGTGCCTTCGGCGCCGCGGACGGCCAGCCCACCACGACTGTGCCTCCGCGCCAGGGCCCTACGCGCGGGGCAACGGCACCCAAGGCGCAGATGCGACGCCGCAAGGACGAGGAGCGCAAATCCAAGTCGGCGGTCTTCGTCCCGGGTGAGCCGATGGACGTGCCCGTCCTGGAGAAGGTTCCGCTCGTCGGAGTTATCGAATACGCCGGCGATCGTAGAGAAGACCCGGTATTGGAACCTCAACTCGCGGTCGGTGTGATCGAGCGCGTCGACGACGATGCGGCGATTCCGGCCACCCCCGAACGTCCCCGGTGAACAAGACCGAGGTCGCGTGTAATTCAACACCGGAAAGGAACCACAGATGAGTTACGTCTTCAACGGCGATCCCCACGAGTTGATCCCCGCCGCTCAGAAGGGGATCGGACTGCAGGGTAACCACGAGGGATACCTCAAGGCCCTGCTCGCGGTCAAGGACGAGCTGGAGGCCGCGGTGCGGAGCCCGCAGGCCACACCGGCGATCGCCTCGTCCATGCAGAATGCGCTGGACAAGGGCAACCGGCTGGGCAACGCGTTCCAGGACATTCTCAATGTTCTGACCGATTCGGCACACAAATTCAGTGCCGCCGACATGGACGCATACGCCGATCTCATCCGGCAGCAGGAGCAGTTGCACGGTGGTGCGCAGGCTCTCGGTACGGACATGGGCGCCGGTGCCGGCAACGTCGCGAGCAGCACCATGTCAGGAAAAGTCGATATCGGCTTCTAGGGCAACGCAGTAATTCACATATCAATTATCCGAAAGGATTTTCGCCATGGCCGGTGGAATGCAGTACAAGTTCGGTGAAGTCGACACTCACACGCTGACGTTCGACAACATCGTCAAGAACATTCAGGAAAACAACAGTGCGCTGGATTCGCTGGCGAAGGGGCTGCAAAGCTCCTTCACGGGTGAAGCCGGTGATCAAGGTTGGGGCCCCAAGATCCACGAGCTCCTGAACAAGATCACCGACTACAACAACGCGCTCCATGCCCTGAACGCGACCGTGAAGAAGCACTGCGCCAGCGGTGGCGCGATGCAGGACACGGACAAGCAGCAGGGTGGCCGGTTCCTGGCGCTCGAGATCTAGGCATTGCATCTCGACGATCAGGTGGTCGACGATCCCGTCGCGGTCGAAATCAATGTCGATGCCGCCCTGCTGTTGAAAACACTGGTCGGCATCGACTCGTATCCGCCGGTGCTGGCATTGCTGCCGAACATCTACCGCATCGAGGACCGGGACCGGGTCCACGAGGTGGTGGCCGCTCAACTCACCGACGCGGGTGTACTCCTCGACGACGGACGAGTACATCCCGTGGTCGAGCGGTGGCTGCAATGCCTGTACCGGCCGGATGTGGAGCTGGCCGCTCGCATCGTGGATACGGGGCTGGACGGGGAACCACGCGGCATGCTGCGGATGTCGCTGGTTCGTTCGGGCTCCGATCACGTGCTGGCGGTGCGTAACGACGACCATGTCGTGCTCCAGTCGGTGTTCCAGCAGGACGAGGATCTGGACATCCTTGCCGGGGCGATCGTCTCGGCACTGGGGTCGGCACTCGCGGCCTCGTTCGAACCATGGCAGGTGTCGTCCGCACAGGTCTCCGCCGTCGCAACCGAATTCGGCGAATCGTCCGAGCCGGCCGAATTACGGCGCGCCTTCGCGGAACTCGGCGCCCCGCCGCGGACCGCGGCGATACTCGAGCGAGCGTTGAACGAGGTGTTCCGGCGGGCGGAGGTGCTCGTGCTGGAGCACCACGACGGGGAATACCCGCGACCGGAAGTGTGTCTTTCCGTGCTGGACACCGTTTCCGGACGGCTCGTGGTGAGTCCGAGCGTGGCAATGGACGGTGAACTCTGGTCGACCTATCAACCGGGCGACGACGCGGCGATCCGGTCGGGGATCACCGCGCTGATCAACCTTTTACCCAGCCGGAGTTGGTTCGAAACCAGCCGAATCAGCTGAATTCGCAGCGGGTTTCGAGAAGGATGAGGATATGAACCGAGCACCGGATACGAACGGGCATACGGCCGAGTCCGTGCGGGCTCGGGGTGGTTACGACGCCTATTTCACGCCGATCCCCGAATCGGCAGAGCGGGCCGGAGCCGCCGAAATGACGAACGACGATATGCCGCGGTCGGCCTCGAGGCCGGATGCGGCGCCAACCTCCGCCGGATCGGCGGCGGCCGCCGCACAACCGATTTCACCGTCGGCCGGCGGACCCCAGCCGGCTACCGGGCCGACCGGCACGCCCGCGTCCGGCGGCGTGGCGGTACCGCCCGCGGGAGCCGCGTTCGCGCGGGAGAGCTACGGCGGTTTCGGCGATCTGCGTGCGAGCGGTGAGCGGAATCCGGCGCCCGGCGGATCGAGCAATATCGGCGCGCCCAGGCCCGACAGCGGCACGACGAACACCACGGTGGGACAACAGAACACAACGTCCGGACCCGTCGCGAACCCGGCGCAGGCCGGGACGGCACAGGCGGCGACCGCCGCGCCGCAGGGATCGACCACTGCCCCGCGCACGCCCACCGCCGCATCGCAGACTGCCGCGCCGCAGACTGCCGTGCCGCAGACTGCCGCGCCGCAGACGGGCGCACCGGCGACATCCACATCCGCGCCGTCACCGGCGTCCGCGTCCGCCACCGGTGCCACGAACGCCGGTACCCCCGCGGCTTACGCGTCGGTGCAACCGGATTCACCATCCGCCACCGGACAGGGCACTACCGCGGCATGGACCGCGAGCGCCGAGCAAACATCGTGGACGCCGCAGCCGGCTACCTCTGAGAGCCGTCCCGCGGCCTGGCAGCAACCGCAAGCGAGTGGATCCCAGCTTCCGGACCGGCTGAGCCAGGCCGAGGCCGCCGCCCGGGTCGAGGTGCTGCCGGCGACCCTGACCTCGATGGATCTGCTGGCCGATATCACCGCTGCCCGCCGGGCCCAGCTCAAGTCCACGAGCGGCATGCGGGGTGCGCTGAACAAGGTCGGTTTCAGTCTGGGGCTGTCGCCGGCCGAACAGCGCACCGAGGACCGTCGCGCCCGGATCCGACGGCAGTTGAACGCGCCCTATCAGATCGCGGTGATCAGTGTGAAGGGCGGCGTCGGCCGCACCACGATCGCGGCGACCCTCGGATCCACGTTCGCCGGGCTGCGGCCCGACCGCGTGGTCGCCGTGGATGCCAACCCCGACTTCGGTGATCTGCCCTCGCGTACCGCGCCGCACCCCTACGGGCTGACCCTGCGCGATATGGCGCAGGCCGCCAATCTCGACGCGTTCTCGGCGGTGCATTCGTTCACGTCCATCAACAACGCCGATCTGGCGGTGCTGGCTTCGCCGTGGAGTACCGAGTCGATCGAGGCGCTGTCCGGCCGGGAATTCGGTGTCGCCGTGGAGACGCTGCGGCGGCACTACAACCTACTGGTCGTCGACTGCGGCACCGGCGTGCTCGATTCGATCACCCAGATGGTGCTGAAGACCAGCGATGCCATCGTGGTCGTCACACCCCCGACCGTCGGCGGCGTGAAGGGTGCCGTCGCGACCTTGAACTGGCTGAATTCCCATGGGCTGCAACATCTCATCGCCGGTTCGGTGGTGGCGATCGTGCATCAGCAACCGGTCAAGCCGACCGTCGAGGTCGAACAGATCGAGAAGCTCTTCGCCACCGCGCAGCGCCCGACGCGGGTGGTGCCGTACGACGAGCATCTCGCCGAGGGCGGTGAGATCGATCTGCGCCTGCTCGACAAGACCACCCTGCTGGCCTTCGAGGAACTCGCGGCCGGCCTCGGTGACGGATTCCCCGGCTATCCGGGAGCGGCGACGAGCGGGGCCCGCCGATGAGCACGGCCGTCGCGGCGCCGGGCGCCGCCCCACGGGCGGCGGCGCAACAGGCCGAGGTGGCGCGGGCACGGATCGCGGTCCTGGTCGCGACCTATCAGGTCGATGTGGTCGTTCCGACGAAGTTCGCCGTGGAGACCTTCATCGACGACCTGCTCGGGGTGCTCGACCGCGCGATCGACGACGAGACGGTGGATTTCACGCCACCCGCGGGCCAGTGGAGCCTGGCCCGGCCGGGTGAGCAGCCGATTCCGCGATGGCGCAGCCTGGCCGACCACGACGTGGTCGACGGCACGGTGCTGATGCTGTCCGTGGTGGAGTCGGCCGAGGTGTTCACTCCGGTCGTCGAGGACATCACCGACGCACTCGCGGCGATCAACGAGCGCGAATTCGCGGAGTTCGATTCCGAAACCGTTGCCACGGTCGGTTCCGCGGCGCTGGGTGTCGGCGCGGTGGTGGCGACGGTCCTGTTGTCCTGGTCGTGGACTCGCAGCGGGTCGATGTGGTGGTGCGGTCTGCCCGCGCTGCTGCTGGGCGCCGCCTGCTGGGGTGCCGCCGTGGTCGCGGGACGAGGCAGGACGCCCGCAGGCGTCGTCCTCGGATTGGAATTGTCCGCACTGCCACTGCTTTTCGCGGGCGGCGCGATGCTCGTGCCGCCGGCCTACGGCCAGCCGGGTGGCTTCGCCGCGGCCAATATCGCAGCCGGCGCGGTGGTCGCCGCGGTCGCGGCGGTCACGATGTTGCGTGCGAGCGACTCCGGCACCTCGGCGCTGACCGCGGTCGCGACCCTCGGAGTGGTCCTGGCCTTCGCGGCACTGGTCCCGACCTACTTCGATGTATCTCTGGAAAAGGTCGCGGGCGGAATCGTCTTCGCCGCTGCGGTGCTGTTGACCGCGGCACCGCGACTGGCAGTGGTCGCGGCGCGCATCCGGCCGCCGGATCTGCCGGACCCCGGCAACGAGGTGGCGCCGGCCACGCTCACCGACATCTTCGACGCGGAAACCGTGCGTGACGATCAGCTCGATCAAAGCGTCGACCCGGAGCGGGAACTGCGGCCGAACACCAGGATCGAAACTCGCGCCCGGCTGGCCGTGACCAGCCTGCGCGGTCTCATCGCTGCGGTGTCGGCGCTGCTTGCGGGAGGTGTGGTCGTGGCCGCCGAGCAGGCGCCCGGTGGCATCCGGGAGATCGTGCTGGGCGCCGCCGTGGCGGGCATTCTCGTCATGCGGGCGCGCTGGTATCCGGATCGGGTGCAGGCGGTTTCGCTGTGCGCGGCCTCGGCGGTGGCGACGGTGGGGGTCGCCGCGGTCACCGTCGGCGCGTACGGCACCGACTACGCGCGACTGGCTGTCGTCGGGGTGCTCGTCGTCGCCGCGGTGGCGGCCTGTGTCGCCGCCTTGCGGCTGCCCGGCCGGCGCCTGTCTCCGGTGACGCGACGAGTCATCGACCTGGTGGAGTACGCGCTCATCCTGCTGATTCCGGTGATCGCCTTCTGGATCATGGGCATATACACGGCGATGCGAGCGATCTGATGATCATGCGCAGACCGGTGAGCATGCTGCTCGCCGGATTGGTGGCGGCGCTGACGGTGGCGCCGGCGGCCGTCATCGCCCCGGCCGCGGCGGTGGATCCGCCCGAGGCGATCGTCGGGGCCGCGCCGCCGGACGGGCCCCCCGGACCGGAACAACCGACCAAACAAGATAAGGGCTGCCTGGCCGCGGGCGTACTGCCGGGCAGTGACCTGGCCCAGGTCCCGCCGTCCGACCGCGCGCTGGATCTGCGGCGGGTCCGGCCGCTCAGTCGTGGCACCGGGGTCACCGTCGCGGTGATCGACACCGGTGTCGCTCCGAATCCCCGGCTGCCGAATCTGGTCGGTGGCGGCGACTATGTCGCCGCCGGGGGCGACGGGCTCTCGGATTGCGATGCGCACGGCACCCTCGTCGCCGGGATCATCGCCGCGGCTCCGGATCAGGCCGATGGATTCGCCGGGGTAGCGCCCGACGCGCGCGTGATCTCCATTCGCTACCGGTCCGGTGCGTTCAGCCTGGAACGTCCGGACGCGGGCAACTCCGATGAGGAACCCGCCCGCCAGATCCGAACCCTGGCCCGGGCGATCACCCATGCCGCGAATCTGGGCGCCGGCGTGATCACCGTGGCGCTGCCGGTCTGCCTCGGAGCCAATGCGCGTATCGATCAATCGATGCTCGCGGCCGCTGTCGGCTACGCGGTGCACGTGCGCGGTGCGCTCATCGTCGCCGGTGCGGGCAACACCGGCGAGGCCGGTTGTCAGCAGAACCCCGATATCGATCCGAGCCGGCCGACCGATTCGCGCAATTGGAAAGGCGTTCAGACGATTTCGACGCCCGGATGGTATGCGCCGGATGTGCTGACGGTCGGCTTCACCACTGCCACCGGCGCGCCGATGCCCGAATCACTGTGGGGCCCTTGGGTTTCGGTGGCCGCCCCCGGAACCGGGATCGAATCGCTCGGTCCCGGCGGTGGTGGGCTCATCAATGCCGTCGGAGCCGGCGACAAGATGGTTCCGGTGGGCGGCGCGTCCTTCGCCGCGGCCTACGTCAGCGGGGTGGCGGCGCTGTTGCGCTCGCGGTTCCCGAACGAGACGCCCGGCCAGATCGCCGCGCGACTGCAGGCCGGCGCGCATGCGCCCGCCCGCGGGGTCGACAACATCGTCGGTGCCGGGGTGATCGATCCGGCCGCGTCGCTCGGCTATTCCGAACCGCCGCAGGCGCCGAGCGGGTTGTTCCGTACCTCGGCCCTGATCGTGCCGCCACCCGGGCGTCCGGCCGACCGGCGTCCCGGAATCACGGCACTCGTCGTCGTGGCGGTGGCGCTGTTGCTCGGGGTGGGGGCCGGTTATGCCAACTCCATCGTCCGGAGGCGTGGGTGAGTTTTCCCAGGATCGGAGCCGGCGCGCCCGAGCGCGGACCGCTGGCGGCGGTGGTGATCGTCGGAAGCGTCGCCGTGGCGGGCCTGTGGGGCCGGGTGCCGTGGTGGGTCGCACCGGCGGCGGCGACGGTCGTGGCGATCACCCTCACGGTGCGTGTCGGCGAGCGAACCGCGGTGCGCTGGCTGCTCGACTGGTGTGACTACCGCTTCGGGCGGCAGGCCCGCCAGGATCTCCTCCATCGGCCGGCACGATTACGCGACGTCGAGGTGGCTGCGGGCGTCTGCGGTGTCCGGGAGGACGGATCGTCGTATGTGGCGATGGTCCAGCTCGCGCCGAATCTGGACCTGCCGACCGTCATCGCCGAGCGGGAGCTCTATACCGAGGACACCGTCCCGGTGCAGGATCTGCTGCCGATGCTCGACCAGTTCGGGGTCCGGATCGAGATCGACATCGTCACGACCGGTCAGCGGGTGCGGCCGGCCGGCAGCTACAGCATGCTCTACGACCAGCTGATCGGCCCGCACCCGGTGGTCGGCGACCGCATGACCTGGCTGGTGCTGCGGTTGGATCCGGAGCACAACCTCGAGGCCCTCGTGCGGCGAGGGCCGGTGGCGGAGTCCGCTCCCCGGGCGCTGGCTTCGGCCGCCCATCGCATCGCCGGTCGCCTGCGGGAACGCGGGATGGCGGCGCACGCGCTGCCCGCCGAAGCGCTGGGTGATGCGATCCGCCTGCTACATGCCGGTGTGGAACTGACCGATCTGCGGGAGACGTGGCATCACCTCGAATCCTCGGTGCCGGGACGTAGTGTCACCAGTTACCTGATCGACTGGACCCGGCTCGGCGACGCCGGCCTGGACGACTGCTGGTCGTGGCACCGCGGGCGCACCACGGTGGTGGTCAGCCTGGCAGGCGGCGCGCTGGGCGCTCGCGGCCTGGTGCGTTATGTGGGCCCGGCATCCTCGGTCGCCCCGCCGGGATATCTGCGACCGCTGGGCGGGCGGCAGGCCGACGCGTTGCGCGCGAGTCTGCCCACATCGACCTCGGTCCATCGCATTCCACGCACCGAATCCGGAGGCGACACGGCGACTCCCGAGCAACTGGACGCATTGACCATCGCGATCGGCCCGAGCGGTCAGATCCTCGGTTCGATCAGCGGCAGGCCCAAGCACACGCTGGCGTTGCCGCTGTTCGACCCGGTGCGATACAACCCGCGTCACCGCACGATCGATGTCTACGCCGACCTTCCGGTCGCCCAGCAGATCGTGCTGCGAGCGATGGTCGTCGGCGCGGATGTGGAAGTGCACTCGGCCCGGCCGCAGCGCTGGCAGCAGCTCGTCACAGCGGTGGGCGATCCGGATTCGCTACGGCTGGCGCCCGACGCCTCCGACGCCGAGCAGACCCCGGCGGCGGCCGCACAGGCGACCATCGCGGTCTTCGACCAGATACCTCCGCGCGCCTCCGCCGCGCACACGACGGTGACCATCAGCGAACCCGGCGCACCCCGTCGGCGGTCTGCCGATCTGGCGATCGACCAGGTCAGCGAGACCGCCATCGACGTCAGCATTCCGATGCGGACGGTGCGCGTGGATCTGATCGAGCCGCGAGGTGAAACCAGATATCTGGACTCCATGGGCAATCCACCGGCAGCCGGACCTCCGGCGATCACGGTGGCGGGTGGCGGATCGATGCCGCCGGCAGGTCCGGCTCATGTGGTCGGCGCCGAATCGGACGAGGTGAGACGGTAGTGTTGATCAACGTGGTAGCGGACTCCGCAGCGGACGGCAGGCAATCTTCTGATCGAGACCCACAGAACAGACACCAGAATGGAGGCGAGTTCGGGGTGCTCGATCCCGAGCGTCGTGAGTCCGGCGCCGATGAGCAACTGACACCGCGGCAAGCGGCGGCGGCGATCTTCTCGGCCAGATTGTCGGAGCTGATCGCCGAATCGGTGGTATCCACCGAGGACGGCTCGACCCGTTCGCTGACGTTGTATTCGCTGGCCCAGCATCTCGAGCTGGCCTATCCGGATGTTCCGGTGTCGCAGTCGGGTCTGTACCGGCTGGTGCACGGCGAAGCGATTCCCCGGCTCGATCTGATCATCGCCCTGGCCCGTGTCTTCGATGTGCCGCCGGAGTATTTCGTGGCGGCCGAATCCGGCCGCTGATTCCGCCGGACCGAACTTCTCTCCAGCGGGAATAGGCTTGGCGCGGACTGTATTCCGGTCCCGATACCATCGCACACATGTCCGACAAGGACCCCGCAGACGTCTTCGTGCGCCATCGAGGCGCGGTCCTGGACGCGTTGCTGTCGGAGCCAGGTTTGTCCACCGCCTCCGCAGCCGCCGACCGCCTCGGCGCCGCTGATCCGGTGTCGGTCGGAGTGTCCGTCCCGCCGGCGGAATCCGCCCCGGACCGATCGGACCGATCGTCTCGTCCTGCGGCCAACGGCGCCGCCCGGCCGCCGAGCGGACCCAAGGCCAGCGACCGGATCATGGCGCTGCTGAACGGCGAATCCCTGGACGGACCGTCGGGCCTGGAATTCACCTCCGATTTCGCCGATCGGGCCGGCGCCCGGCTCGATCGGACGGGCACGGCCGAAACGAAACCCGTTGCGGGCGAACCGGAGAAGCCGGCACAGCCGGAAAAGGCGGAGAAGGCGGCCCCGGCGGGCGCCGCCGCGCCGGCGCAGCAGCTGCTCGCGATGGTGCGCAAGCCGAAGGTGGCGATCGCGCTGGCCGGTGTGCTGGCGATCATCGTCGTGCTGGCGCTGGTCACCACCGGCGGTAAGAAGGACGGCGGGGACCAGGTCAAGGTCGTCACGGCGGCCGCGGCGGCACCGCCGAGCGCCGCCCCCAAACCGTCCGAATCGCTGACCGCCGGCACGGCGATCCAGGTGAAGGCGGCCGAATCCCATTGTCCCACCGGCAGTACGCCCGGCATGGACGCGTTCTCGGGTCAGGCGGACAAGGCGTGGTCGTGTGTGCGCGCCTATCGGGTGGACGGCCAGGTCCTGACCATCGATCTGGGCAAGACCTACCGGATCGACTCCATCGGGATCGTGCCCGGCTGGGACAGCATCGGCTCCGACGGCGCCGACCAGTGGGCCAAGTTCCGGACCGTGAGCCGCGTGTCCTATCGGTTCAACGATCCGGGCGTGACCACCTACACCCAGCAGACGATGGATCAGCGCAGCCTCGTGGTAACCAAGATCAGTCCACCGGTGACCGCGTCGAAGATCACGCTGACGATCCTGGAATCGAAGGGCGACGCCTCGATCAACACCACCGCCATCTCTTCGATTGTCGTCACCGGCCAGTGAATTCGACGCATCAGACCTGTGAGTACTGCTCGCATCGCAACAGCGGTGCGGACTCCCGCTGCGGACACTGCGGGGCGCCGCTGAAGGCGGTGGGCGATGTGCTGGGCGAACTGGGCCGGACCGCAGCGGGTATCGCACCGGTGATCATCGGCGCCGAGAAGCTCGCCAGTGGTCTGGAGAAGGCGGCGTCCGGCGGCGAACAAGCCGCGACGGACGCGAAAAAGGAAGAAGCCAAGGTCTTTCCGGCCTGGCAGTGGAAGGCGGCGTTGGGTGGCGCGGTCGCCCTGGTGCTGCTGGCCGTACTGGTCCTGCGCTCCTGTTCGACGGGCGCGCCCGCCATCGGCGACCTGACACCGGTCGATACGCTGCCCGAACTGATGCGCGCGGTATCGACCTGTCAGCCGGCGTCGGGCGGACAGGGTGATTCCTGTGTCGTCTCCGCGGACGATCCGTTGTTGTCGGGCGGGATCACGGGCGGGCGAGCGCTGACCTTCACCGTGCGCACCGATCCGCCGGATCGCATCGGTGACACGATCGGGCGCTGGCGCACCTCGGGTGCGGCGATCGTGTCCGACGGTACGGCCTTCGTGGCGATCGGCCCCGCGGTTACCGTCTGGTATGCCGACAGGCATTCGGGCTTGCATCTCGAGACGGGTAGTTTCGCGAATCGTGCAGGCGCGCAGACATTTCTGTTCCGATCCGGTTTGGTTCGCTGAGAAACCGGGTAACGGCGCCCAATCCTTGTTACACTGAATAACGTGCCGTTGTTTAACGGCACGTTCAGACAGTCCGCAATACTGCGGTACCGATTCCGATCTCGGGAAGGCACGGGTCGATGGTGGCAACAACCCAGCAGACGATTTCATGGAAGCGATTCCGTGATGATCCGACCGATCTGGAGGCGGTGTACTTCCGCTGGATTCAGCCGGGAGCCGCGGCGCCGACGATCACCGACCGTGCCGAGCAGATCTTCCGGCATCATCTGGAGCTGGCCGCGGGGCGGCGGCCCGGGACCGCGGTGACCAGGCTGTATCGCGCCGAGGACGGCAGCGGTCTGGGTCCGGCACTGCAGATCGTCAACGACGATATGCCGCTGCTGGTGGATTCGCTCACCGCGGCGCTGCAGCGCCTCGGGGCCACCGTGACCGAGGTGGTGCATCCGGTCTTCGACGTCCTGCGGGACCGGCGCGGCCGGTTGCGGGCGATCGCGCCCAGCGAGGGTTTCGATGTGGCGCAGGCGAATTCGGCGAGCCGGTCGGAGGGCAGCGGAAACGTCGTCGCCGAGTCGTGGATCCATGTGCAGCTGGGTGCCGGGGATTCCGACGCGGTGCTGGACCGGATCGAGCGGGCGCTGCCACCGCTGCTCGGCGAGATCCGCCAGGTCGCCCACGATACCGAGGCGATGACCCGCACGATGGGAACGCTGGCCGCGCGGCTGGATTCCGTGCCGCAACCCTCGGCCACCGAGGCGGCCGAATGCGCACAGCTGTTGCGCTGGCTGACCTCCGGGCATTTCACTCTGCTGGGATACGGCTACTATCGTGTGCATCCCGGTGCCGACGGCCCTGAGCCGCAACAGGTTTCGGGCACCGGTCTCGGTGTGCTGCGCAACGGTTCCGGTGTGGACGTGGGCACGCCCGCACTCGGTTCGGAGCAGATTCTGCGGCTGTCCAACGGCTCGCTGGACTCGCTGCTGCCGGGCTCACCGGATGTGTACGTGGTCAGCGTTGCCGACTACGCGGCCGAGACCACCCCGTCCGTCGCCGGAAAGGTAGTGGGCGAACACGTTTTCGTGGGCACCTTCACCGTCAGCGGCTTCCACGAGAACATCCTCGACATCCCGGTGATCTCGCGCCGTGTCCACCAGGTCATCGAATGGGCGGGCCTGGCGCTGAATTCGTTCTCCGGCCAGGCGCTGCTGGAGATGTTGCAGACCTTCCCGCGCGTCGAACTGTTCTCCACCGATGCGCGCCGTCTCTTCGAAACCGTCTCGGCCGTCATGAATTTGGGGCTGCGGCGCCAGATTCGGCTGTTCCTGCGCCGCGATGTGGGCAGCAACGCCGTGTACTGCCTGGTGTACCTGCCGCGGGACCGCTACTCGACCGAGGTGCGGTTGCGGATGCACGAGATCCTGCGCCAAGAATTCGATGCCGAGCAGATCGCCTACTCCGCGCGCGTCACCGAATCCGAGCTCGCCGTCGTCTATTTCACGGTGCACCGCGGGGCCGACGCCGAACCGGCGGACATCACCGAATCGAACCGCGAACGCATTCAGGATCTGCTGTTCGCGACCACCCGCAGCTGGAGCGACCGGCTGGTCAGCGAGGCCGCGGGCGTCGCGGAGATCGCCGCGCCGGTTGTGCAGGACTACGCGAGCGCGTTCCCGGCGACCTATCAGCAGGAATACGAACCCGCCTGGGCGCTCGACGATCTGTGCCGGCTGCAGCGACTGGCCGACGGGCAGATCGACACCGATCTCTACCGCACGGCCGGCGCCCCGTCGGGCGAGTGGCGATTCACCCTGTACGTCGCCGGCACCGAGGTGTCGCTGAGCCGGGTGCTGCCGCTGCTGCACAGCCTCGGCATCGAGGTTGTGGAGGAAAAGCCCTACCGGCTCGAATTGCCCGGCGCCAGCACCCGGTGGATCTACGACTTCGGCCTGCGGGTCGCGCCGAACGTGTTGCGCGGCACCGGTGAGAGCGATCCGGAGGCCGATCTGGACCGTGCCGTGGCGCTGGAATCGCTGCCGGACACCAGTATCCGCAAACGCCTGCCGGAGGCGGTGTCGGCGATGTGGTTCGGCGATTGCGAGGTCGACGGGCTCAACGAACTCGTTCTGCGGGCCGGATTGCATTGGCGCCAGATCGCGATGCTGCGTGCCTACGCGAAGTATCTGCAGCAGGCGGGATTCGCCTACACCTTCGCCAACATCACCCGTGTGCTGCTGGCGCAGCCGAGCACCGCGCGCGCCTTCACCGAATTGTTCGACGCCTATTTCGATCCCGAGCACCTCGGGCCGGTAGCGACCGCGCGGGCCGCGGGTATCTCGTCGCGGCTGCAGGACGAGATCGATGCCGTGGTGAGTCTCGACACCGACCGGATCCTGCGGGCGATTCTCGGGTTGATCACGGCGACCCTGCGCACCAACTACTTCCGTCGCGACGACGGAAATCCGCCCGGACATCTGTCGTTCAAGTTCGATCCGCACGCCATCGCGGAATTGCCGCGGCCGCGGCCGCAGTTCGAGATCTTCGTGTACTCGCCGCGGGTCGAGGGCGTGCACCTGCGTTTCGGCGCGGTGGCGCGTGGTGGTTTGCGGTGGTCGGATCGCCTGGAGGATTTCCGGACCGAGATTCTGGGTCTGGTGAAGGCGCAGGCGGTGAAGAACGCGGTGATCGTGCCGGTCGGCGCCAAGGGCGGATTCGTGGTGAAACGCCCGCCGGCCGCGACCGGTGATGCGGCGGCCGACCGCCAGGCCATGCAGGCCGAGGGCATCGCCTGCTATCGCACCTTCATCTCGGGCCTACTGGATCTCACCGACAATGTCGACCACGCCGGTGGTGAGGTGATTCCGCCGCAGCGGGTGGTGCGCCGCGACGGTGACGACACCTATCTGGTGGTGGCCGCCGACAAGGGGACCGCCACATTCTCCGACATCGCGAACGAGGTTGCGCAGCAATACGATTTCTGGCTGGGTGATGCGTTCGCGTCGGGTGGTTCGGCGGGGTATGACCACAAGGCGATGGGGATTACCGCGAAGGGTGCGTGG
>NZ_LZML01000070.1:0-15347 GCF_001665695.1 Nocardia sp. 852002-51101_SCH5132738
GAACCGAATTCCATTGTGCTAGAATAGATTTAGTACCGAACTAGCTTCGGACTTACACGGTTCTCGTGACACCCTCGGTAGTTCAGCACCGACTGCATCGCGATCGACGGCGCGCACTGGCGCCCCTCGCCGATCGTTCCCGAAGCCAGCGACACCAAAGGCCGCGGCCCCGCGCCCGGCCACCGAGTGCTGGGCTCGAAATATGTGCCGGTCACAGCGATCGCGCGACCGGCGTCATCGACGCTGCGATACATGATGCGCCGCGCCGAGCCGGGGAAAGTGCCCGTCGGCGAGGCGGCCGACAGAACCGGGGTGAAGGGCTGTTCGCGAATCACATCGCCTGCTGCTACGCCGGGCAAGACCGCGGGCGGATCGTAGAACGACCCCCACGAACCGGACGGCGCCGGCACATCGGCGGGGCTTGCCGAGCCGTGCGGCGTGCCGACCCCGGTGAACAACATCCCGAGCGCCGTCACAAGCGCTGCCGAACAGGTCCGGACACTGCGTCCCATTGCGTATTGCTCCATCCCGTCGACCCCCACCACAGCTCCTCGGTAGTGACCCAGAACACACAGGGCGGCTGCGTGAAGTAATTACAGACATTAGGTGTCCGAAAGTCAAGGATTCGGGACCGTGATCGTCCGGCACAATCGAGATTGTGAGTTCCCCGAGGCGACCGCAGGACACCGCGCCTGCACGTGGCCGTCCGCGAGACCCGGGCATCGAGGCTCGGGTGTTCGCCGCAGTGCAGACCGTCTACTGGGAAACCGGCTGGTCAGGCTTCACCATCGACGCAGTCGCCAAGACAGCCGGAGTCGGCCGCGCGGCGATCTACCGCCGGTGGCCGACCAAGATCCAACTGCTCATCGCAGCACTCGAGAAGCTCTCGCCGCTGCACGACCCGATCGATACAGGCACGACACGGGGCGATCTGAAAGAGCTGACACACCAATTACTTACCGGCTATCAATCTCAAGCTGGGTTGATCGCTCTGCGTGTCGCACTCGACGCCCGGGTGTTTCCCGAGCTACTCGAACCGCTCACCCGGACCATCAGCGCCAGCCGATTCGCGACGACCCGAGACATAGTGCGGCGCGCCATCGACCGCGGCGACTTGCCCCCCCACCACCAACATCACCACGTTGCTGGAGATGCTGACCGGAGCCGCGTTGAGTCACGTCTTGTTCTCGCACAAGGTGATTGGACCACCGGGACCCGACGCCGCATATATCGAGCGCCTGGTGAATATGGTCATGACGGGGGCTACAGCGGAAAGAGAGTGACACTGTATGTCGTTCCATCCAGCAAGCACGGTCTCCCGAGTGGGTGGCGGAGTCACGTCACCGCGTCTATTTCTATACCCCGAGAGATCTTCTGCAGCACTCCGCAGCATTGGGGGTGGGAACAGCGAGAGGTCGCTAGCCGATGTCGAACGTGTCCAACGCGATGACGTGACGGCGACTACCACCCGTGTGCGTCGTGCGCGGTCGGTCAATGTGATCGTCGACAACCATTTGATCGCGCCTGGCGAGCTGCTCGTCATAGATCTGGAGGGCGTCATCAACGCAGCGGTGGTGAAACAGGTCGAGGAGTGGGTCGCAGAGAAGCCGGAACGTGGCAGGGCGCGATGGCAGGCGGACCGCCATCGGCCGCTGGTCTGGTGCGCAGAGCCCGACGATGCCGGGTCCTGGACACCGACGGGTTTGGCGCAGCACATCATCTGCGCGGCCACCGGAGATCCTGAGCGAAAAGCGCTTTCGGGCCCAGATGTATGGGTCCACAACGGCTATAGCCTCTACGGATCGCATCGGACTTTCTCGACGCCGACGAAGCAACATCGGACGATACCGACGACGAATAGTCCGACCCCGGCGCTACCCGCTACCCAGCAGGGCCGACGCCCGCCCGCTCCACGTCACCACCAGCTCATCCCGTGCCCGGCTCGCCGCCACGTACAGCAGCGACCGCTCCCGCAGTTCTGCCTCGGCTCGTTCCTCTTCGGGAACCGATCGCAGCGCGGCCTGCAACGGGACATGGGCGTCGTCCACGCCGGCCAGGATGACGCGGGAGAATTCCATACCTTTGGCGCGGTGCATGGTGAGGACTTGGACATGTCCGGGGGTGGCGGGGTTGTCGTCCAGGGCTCGGGCGTCGATGTCGCGTTCGCTGAGCGCGCGCACGAATTGTGTGCGGCTGTTCTTGTCGCGGGTCAGGACGGCGATGGTTTCGGGTGGGACGCCGCTGTCGCGCCAGCCGCGAACGATGCCGGCTACGGCGTCGAGTTCTTCGGACGCCGAAACGCAATGTATCCGTTGCGGATTCGGTCCGAGCCGTGCCGACCGGTAGCCCTCGGTGGAGTCGTCCCCGCTTTCGAGGTCGTGGTAGTCGGCGCCGGAGAGGATGCTCATGGCGAAGTGCAGGTTCTGCCGGGTGGTGCGGTAGTTCAGGGTGAGCCTGCGGGAACGCCCCACGATCTTGATTCCCAGCCTGCCCAGGACGACGGGTTGACCGTAGATGCGCTGGTGTGAGTCCTCGGCGATGAACAGATCGTTGGGTCCTTCGGCCACCAGGGCGCGCAACATCGCCCAGTGGGTGGCGTGCAGGTCTTGTGCCTCGTCGACGAGCACATGGTCGGCCAGGGGCGGCTGGCCCGCATCCTGTTGCCTGGCAAGCTGTTCCGCGGCGATAGCTTGGATTTCGGGGAAGGTCAGGCGGCCGTCGGCACGGTTGTGGCGCCGATAGGCTTCGACCAGTTTCCACACCGCGATTCGCTGGGCGCGGCTGAGCCGCACACCTCTGCCCGCGCGGCTGACACGCACGTACTCCTCGAGCCGAGTGACCTTGTTGGCCAGAATCACCGACACATATTCGTGGTCGAGGAAGGCCGCGGTGGCGAGCCTGTGGTCGAGGCCGTGGTCGCCGGAATCGGTGACCGCGGACCAGATCTGCTCGAAGGGATCCGGGCGGCGCGTGGTGACCTCGACCGCGGTACCGAACACCGCGGTGGTGGCCGCGGTCAGGTCACCGGCACGGGCGAGGACGTCGCTGGCGACCTTGTCGACGCTCGCCACATAGATGCCCGGATCGCCGAGGCGAGCGGCGATCGGGATGTGCGGGTCCAGTATTCGCAGATTGACCTCCAGCTCCTTGGCCAGGGTCCTGTTGTAGGTGGTCAGCACGATGCGCGCTTGCCGGTTGGAGCGGGCCAGATTGCGGGCCCGGTGGATGGCGACGACGGTCTTACCGGTTCCGGCACCGCCGGAGAGCCGGAACGGTCCGTTGAAGCTCTTCTCGGCATACGCACGCTGTTCCGGATGCAGGAACGTCCGCCACGCCGCGAAGTCGCCGCCTTCGATGACGCGGCGCAACTCCTCGCTGTCGTCCACGTAAACGAACTGCATTTTGGAGGCGGGATGCTCGAGGGCGGCGACGATCTGGCTGTCGTCGTCGAGGGTCTCGTCCACCGGATGTTCGGTGAAGGAGTACTTCTCGCGAATTTCGTCGATTCCGGTGCCGCAGGCCAGATCGAGCAGTGCGTCACCCTGCCAGCCGTCGATTTCGGCGGCGAGATCGTTGATCGCGAAATCGTCGGGCGCGTGGAGGGCTCGGGCGGCGAGATCCGGGTCCAGGCCGAGCCGGTCGGTCAGATCGGTGAGAGTGAATCCCACGGCCGCGAGATAGGGGAGCGCGGCCGACGGTGTGCGCTCGGCGACGCTCGGCGCCTTCTCCTCGCCGGATTCATCGCGAATCTTGCCGATGACTCCCTCGACAATGCCGTTGATCTTGTTGATCCGCAGCGTGGACTGCTCGGCTACGGCATTGGCGACATCGTGTTTCCAGGTCCCCATGTAGACGTAGGTGGTCCCGCCGTTTTCCGGATCGAGACGGAACAGGACGGCGCGATGATTCAGGTCGACCCGGCCGGTGCGAACCCGCGAGTCGACGGCCCCCTTGATCGGCTCGATGTGCAAACCCGGTGCGGTGTCGTCGGTTTGAAGCTTCTCGAGGAAGTCGAAGGCTTTGCGCCGTACCGAACCGTCGAGTTTGCCCATGGCCTTGGTGTTGGTCGCGATGACGATATTTGCCACTACCTCGCCCCGTTCGTATTCAAGATTTCCACGATCCGCTCGGCGTCGGGCGGACAGATCGTCCACCCGCGGTCGGCCATCAGTCGCGCGGCTTCCGATTCGGTATCGAACAGCACTGCTACCCGGGCCTGAGGCCAGGCGAAGTCGAGAACCTCGCCCTCCTCCGATTCACCGCCAACTTCCGGAACGGGAACCTCGGCCGCGGCGAGGGCGCGCACGAGCTCTTTCTCAGCGGTCGAAAAGCTCTGGCTGTAAGCAGCTTGCCATGCGGAATCGAGCTGAACCTCGCGCACGGCGGGCGTCGGTTCGGGGCCGCCGCGCTGGGTTGCGAGCAGACTGTAGGCGGTGATCATGTGGTTGTCGCACAGGCCGAACCAGTTCGACAGCCGCACCCAGTCCTTCCATGCCTGGCCGTTCGAGATGCCGAGTTTGTCGTCACGGTCATCGAGCGCCAGCACGGCGTGGATCGGACCGCTGGCGGACCGCATGGCAGCGGTAATCACCAGGGGGCCATCGGTGTACGACCAGCACATGTACTCGCCGTCGGGGATGGTCGGCGGCTTTCCGTCGAGGAGATCGAGCGCCCACGGAACGACGGCGGTGAGCTCACCCTTGGCTCGGTCCTTACCGATGAACATCATCGGCAGCCACTGTCCGACGGCGGCCCATGCCTCCCGGGCGGGATCGAGCATGAACTCCAGCAGCTGGGTGATGGGGTCCGCGGTGAGAAGTTTGAGCAATGCGGGACGCAGAGTTCCGTTTTTCATTATCGTTTCGGCACGTTTCGCGGAATGCCAAGACGGTGTGAGGGCGGTGTTGGCGATGAAGTGCTCGAGGTCCTCGTGGCCGAACGACCAGACCATCGTATTTCCCGACCGCAGAATCTCCCGTTTGCCCGCATCGTCGGCAACCCGATTCCGGTCCTCCGTCGACGCGTGAAAACTCCGGCCATCGGCGAAGATGGCGATCTCCGGCACCTCCGGATCACGGGTGAGCAGTCGGAAATCCGGTCTGCTGCTACCCATCTGCACCTGAGGCGTGAGCGTCCAGGTGCGGATCTTCGTGCCCGGCATGACGATGGTGGCCGACGCCGCGTAGGTTCCGGGATGCTCGGTGATCGTCGCGCCGACGGTCCGCAGCCGCTTGATGAACTCGGAGTAGAACCGTCGTTCCAGCGGCGATTCCGCGCTCCCGACTCGCCTCTTCGGCTGCTCCCTGGTGAGTGCCGCCTCCCAGCTGCTCCAGTCCGGGGCCTCGTCCTTGCCCGCGCCGAGCAGTTCGTCCAGCACGCGGGCCGCGGTCTGGCGCGAGACCTTGTCGAGTTCATGTGGCGGTGCGAACGGCAGCAGGCATTTGTGACAGGCCTGGCGCTGCTCGGTCGCACAGTCGCAGGTGTGCAACACTTTTCGGGCGGCGGCCAGCACCGCCCACACCTTTGCGGGATCGGCGAATTCGGCCAGATAGCCGGTACCGCCGGGCACGGTGTCGTGGATCAGCAGGGCCCGCTGGTTCGGGGCGTGCAGGGCGTCGGCAATGGTCAGCACGTCGAGATGTTCGGGTGACCCGCCGATCACCTGTCGCAGTCCGAGCAATACCGCGGCACTGAGACTCGGATAGGTGAAGATGTCGAACTGCAGCCAGTTCGGCACATGGAGCAGCACAGCCTGAGTGCGCAGGGTGCGGGCCAGCGCGATCTCCCGCACATGTTTCTCATCGGTCGCATTGCGGTATCTGCACCAGGCGCGGTGTTCGTGGGCCTGGTTGGCGCCGGCGACCCGGTCGAGCTGACCACAGCCCGAACATACCCGGAACAAACCGCTCGCGGTTTCCTCTCCGGCGATGAACCGCTTGGCGCCCTGCGAGTTGCGCCGGCCCACATTGAGCCAGCGAATATCGATGTGCTGCAGGTATTCCGCACCGAAATCGCGGTCGGTGACGAACCACCGATCGACAACCTCGTCCGGATTGATATCGGCGGCCGCGACCACCTTGAACTGCTCGCGCCGGCGGTCGTCGCGGGCGTCGGTGATGGCAGCCTCGTCGCGCCGCACCTCCGCGGACACCCGTGCCATTTCGACAACCCGCAGTTGCTGGCTGACGTCGGCGACGGCGGAGGTGTGGCAGCGCGGGCACTGCACCGGCGGCGGCGTATCGACCGCGGCCTGGGTGATGCGCACCCATCCGCAGTCGGGACAGATGCGCCAGATGTGAATATTCGATTCGCCCGGTCCCAGATCGACGGCGTCGATCTGGACCGCCAACCCTTGGGCGTAAAAGGTTGCACCGGGCGCCAATTCGGTGAGTGCCACGCGGGCGCCGCGCTGATAACTTTCCGGTTTCCCGGCGTATTGATTGCTTTCCGGATCGAACCAGGTGATGCCGACATCCAGCGTCACCGAATCGTCGAGCAGGGTGTAGTTGGGCAGCACCCCGTACCGTTCGAGCAAACCCACCCAGTGCTCAGTGGTGAGGTCGCTGATGTGTTTGCCGAGGATGCGCAACGTGCCTCGAGCGGTGCGCAATTCGCGGCGATCGTCGTCGGTGGCGGCGGGGGAGTTGGCGCGCTTCTCGAATTCCGGCACCGCGGCATCGACGGCCTTGCGGCGGGCCGTCAGCTCCGTCACGTCTCGGTTCCAGCGATGTACCGCCTCGCGCAGATGTGCGACCAGCTCACTGGGCTGGTCGTCGCCGGGCCGAGTCGCCCAGCTGCGCAGCGCATCTCGTGCCCGTTCGTCCAGGAGCCCGTCGAATTGTGCGATGAATTCATCGAGCAACAGGTCGGATTGTTCGTCCGCGAGGGCGAGAAGTGTTGCCATCCAACTGCCCTGGTCGAAAGTGCCGAGGACCGCGCGGGCCTGGATCGGATCCTGGGCGCCGGGTTCGCGGGCGAGGCGGTCGACAATATGGGCGACGTACTGGCGCTGCAGGATCTCCTCGGCTTTCAGGAATGTGGCGGGTGGGCGCACCTCGCCCTGAATGATCGAGGTCGGATCGTAGAGTTTGGGCAGATGTTCGCCGCGTCCGCGAACGAAGGCGAGCACCAGAGAGTTTCCGGTCGAACGGCCGGCGCGACCGACCCGCTGCAGATAGGAAGACACGGTGCGCGGCATCGATCCCAGCATCACCGTCGACAGATCGCCGATATCGATACCCATTTCGAGTGTCGGCGTCGCTACGAGCACATTGGGTGCCGTGGGGTCGAGGTCTGAGCGTTTGAACTTCGTCTCGTAGTCCAGCCGAACTTCGGTCGGCAGCAGCGAGGTGTGTTCCCGGGCGACGACCCGCTTCATCTCCGATTCGTCGTAGAGTTTGCGGTAGAAGTTGGTGGTGCGCTCGGTGCGGTGCAGCGTGCCGGGGCAGCGATCCGACATACACGGCGCACCGTCGAGTTGAGTTGTCACCGTGATGGTTCCGGGAACGGGAGTCTGGCACACGTCACAGGTGAGCAGATTGCGCCCGGCCTCCAGATCGGCCAGCTCGGTGGCGCCGACCAGCACCGCCGCCTCCCGCAACTGATAGACCGTGAGTTTCTTCTCGGTGGTGCTGGTGGACAGGATGCGTTGTTCGGCGAGCACCGCGAACAGAGATCGTGCCAGGAATCCGCCTTCGAAGGCGGAGACGCCCAGACACTTTGTCGCCCAGCGCGCGTACCAGGCGGCGGGGGCGGTGATGGCGTCGAACCCCTCGGGGATGGTGCGGCCGCCGACAGCGGGGAACGCGGGGGCGGGCCGTCCCTTCGGAAAGGCCGGCATGCCTTCGTCTTTGCGTCGTCCGCCCCACACCCAGCGCCGGTTGGCATCTTTGGTGATGTATTTGTCGAGCCACGGATGAGCGATGGCGCCCTGGGTCCGCATTCGCTCGACGGTGCCGCGCACCCACCGGATCACCGCCGTGGGATCGGGCTCGTCGAAGGTCAACTGGTGTTCGGAACCGCGCACCGCGGCGGTGCCCATGTCCACGACTCGGTGCTGCGAGCCCAGATCCACCTCGGCGACCACACTTCCGGTGAGCTCCAGGGTGCGGCCGAGTCGCGACTGCAGGCCGAATTCCAGGTCGATATCGAATTGCACACGGCGACTGACGATTCGGCGCGCCTTGGCGCGTGCGGCCGGATTCGTCGCAGGATCCCAGTACGCCCGGAACTCGTCGCGTTCGACGATATCCGGTGCGAGGAGACTGTAGCGGCGGGCCGGATCCTCTCCGGCGCGTTCGATCACCGCCTCGCACAGATCGGGCAGTGACACGAGCTGGGACTCCGCGGCGACGCTGCCGAGCGCGCTGCGCAGGGTGGAGCGCAGACTCAGGGTGTGGGAGCGGGCTTGGACGAATCCCGCGCGATGCGCTGCGTCCTGCACGCTGTCGGTGAACATCAACGCCTTCTTCTCGGCGTCGTCGAGCTCGGCATCACCGAACATATTCGACAAGGCGACCGACAGCTGCGTGGCCACCGCACTACCGAGGAACCGGATGCCGTCGGGTGTGCGGCAGGCTGGGCACAGATCCTTCTGCGAGTTGTCATCGGCGTCGAGTCCGGTGAGTACCAGGACCGGCAGGATGCGTCCCTCGAGCACCTCCGCGCTCTCGGGATCCGGTGTCTCGTCGACGATTTCGCGTTCGCTGATCCGCAACCACCGGAGCCCGTCGATATCCTTGCCGAGCTGTGCCTCCACCGGCGCCGATATCAGCGTCCGGAACCGCGGTCCGCCGCCGGCGTGGTAGCCGCGGATGGACTCGTCGGTGACATCCAGGGTGTTACCGGTCGGCCCGAGCCGCACACCCCATCCGGAACGCCCGCAGTGCCGGCAGAACACCGCCGGGAAGAAGTTCTTTCCGGCATCCTCCACCGAACCGTCGTCGGCCCAATGGAATTCGGCATTGGTGGCGAGATTCCGGTCGATGCGCGACAGCTCGCGAACCCAGAGGTGCACATCGACATTCAGTGCAGAGCCGCCGATACGGGCGCGCAGGTCCGACAGCGCGGCGAAGACATATTCGAGGTAGCGTTGCCGCCGCGCGGCGTCGCGTGCCTGACCGGCGCTGCTGGCGGTGGTTTCGAGTACCCGCTCGGCCAGCTCGGGCAGCGATATCGCCTTTTCGCTCGCACGCAGCACGTTGTGGAAAACCCGGTGGGTCTTCAGCAGGTCGAGCAGTTCGCCGGCGTTCAGTTTGCGCAGGTCGGCCGCGCGTTCCGCGAGACCTCCTTCGCTGTCGGCGCGCTCGAGCAAGGTCGCGAGGATAACTGCCGTGGCCCCCGCGTTGTTCAACGAGCGGTCGACTTGCTTCGCCAACTCGCGCATGGAGTCTTCGTCGAGCGCGGGATGGCTGATCGCTCGGTACGACCTGTCCAGGTCCGGATTACGTTGTGCGAGCCACTGTTCCGGCGTGAGCCGGGTCTCGCCCACTACGGCATCCGCGGTGAAGGCCTCCCCGAAAACGGTGTGGGCGAAGTCGAGCATCGCCGTCGGCGCCTTCTCCGACCCCAGCGTCGCCGATGTCGCCACGGGTGTGATCAGTCCCAGCGGCCGCGCCCGATCCTCTGCGCTGACGTCGGCGTCGTCGGACCAATACGATTTGAGGGTCAACCCCAGCCGGCGCAGCAGCATAGCGACGTCGGTGCCCTGCGCACCGTCGTAGGTGTGGAATTCGTCGAGCACCACATATTGCAGCGAATGCGCCGACTGCCGCCACATCGGCGCGCGGTCCGGCCGCAACAGCATGTGGTCGAGCATTTTGTAGTTGGTGAGAAGAATATCCGGCGGCGAATCGTGCATGAGCCGGCGATCGGTGATCAGCCCGTCGGCCGACACCAGCGTCCGTCCACTGGACGCGCCCTCACCGGTATAGAGGCCCGCGGTGACGCCCGCCAGCTCCGGATTGCTGACGATCAGCCTCGCCAGCCGCTGTTCCTGGTCGTTGGCCAGCGCATTCATCGGATAGATGATGAGCGCCTTCATCCCCGCCACGCCGGCCTTCTTGGCGCGCAGCACATGATCCAGAATCGGAATCAGGAACGATTCGGTCTTACCCGACCCGGTACCGGTGGTGACCAGGGTCGGCTGCGGTCGCGCCTGGAATTTTGTCGACAACCGCTCGAACGCCTTCGCCTGATGCCCATACGGCACGAACCCCGGCGGCAGCCAGTCCAGATGCATCCCCCAGTTGCCGGTCGCCGGCGCGAACGGCAACCGCAGCCGCACATACGGCCCCTTGAACATCCCGTCGCGCGGATGCTCGATGAAATCGACCAGCGCACCTTTGGTGTCGGCATCGGTAAGAGCGAACGTGGTGGCCAGGTAGTCGGTCAACCCCTCCCGCAGCCGATTGGCCTGCAGCGTGGGCAGCAACGCCCCCATGATCGACTCCCCTCCGCTGTTCGGTCGCTATGCACGTTTGCTGTGACTCGGATGCACCGGTACCGGTGTCGCGAATACCTGGCTGGTCAATCATATTGGCCGGGTACAGGCGGCTTGTGTGGTCCGGGAGGATCCGGGGCGCGGGGAAGACATCGATGAAGCCATCAACGTCGTTACGTTTGCGCACGACCGTGCGGGTCGGCCGGCACAGCGGATCGAATCAGGTGATGACGGCCCCTAACCTTTGCGCTTACGGGCCTGCTTGCGCAGATTGTCAAGCAATCGGCCGTCCGCGGTTGCGCCAGCACATCCAACCGTTGCTGTTGTAGCCTGCCGCGGCCACTGCGGCATACGACGGCGATCCATACCGGATGTTCTGGAACCGTATCCCGCCGTCTGGTTCCACGAACGCGATGTGTCGCCGATGTTTGCGGGGCTGTTCGAAAATCAGTTTTTGGCCTGGGTGAAGCAGGCCGAGGTCGAGCAGCAGCAGGATGTCCTCGTCGTAGTGTGCCTTCCCGGTACTCCGGGACGAGACGACCGGCATTCGTTTGGCAGTAGGCATGTTCGTCGTCGGTCTCGGTCGGCTCGGTGCTGGCGTGGCAGCCACTGAAGTCGAAGCCGGCTCAGCCGCTGAAGTCGAGGCTACGGGTGCCGGCGACTCGGCTGGAATCGACGCCGGGGTGGTCGGAATGGATGTACCGAAGACGGTCACCCCGCACAGCGCCAGAAACGTCAGTGTCTCGCGCGAGAAGACGTCTGCTTCGGCGCGAACGGCCGCGGAAATCTCCTTGGGCGCAGTGGGATAGGCGTCGACGACATCCGCCAGCTTGGTGCGCCTCGCCGCTTCGGTCATCGACAGGGCGATTCGGCGAGCAAGAACCTTCGGAAAGTCGCCCTCTCTGCCGAGCACGAACAGCTGGGTCCAACGCTGATCGGCGAGAAACATCGGAAGGTGGTCGATTGCTCGATTGGCATGGCCGACACGGACACGGGGCCGGTTGTCGGTGGTGGAACCGAGCAGGATGACGGTTGCGCCCTTGTTCAGCTCTTCGAGTCCCCGCGCGGTCTCGACATCGGCTCGGGGGACGGCGAGCACGTATCCAGCCCATCCGGCACGTCTGAGAATTTTGACGCCGTGGGGGTCGCCCGTCAGGAGGTGAAGCTGCACGGTGCAACCATCGGACCTGTTGTGCATAAGTCCGACAATAGCGGTGGCCCGCTCGCGCTGGGTGGGTATCGTAGGCCGGATTGCCAAGGGACGGAAGGGAAACCGAGGCGGACGTCCGTTTCGGCCGACAGAAAGCCGGCCAAGTCACTCCTCGATATCTGGGAGGGTATCCCACGGGTTCGAACGGATGCGTGCTGCGGCCTACTCGCTGACCGCCGGCGCATAACTTCGCTCTGCTTGAAAACGCATCCAGAATACCGACCTAGCGGACAGCGGGTTCAAGATCATATCTCGTCCGTCGAGAGGGCCCGCCAGGCTGATGGCGGAGTGCCAAGCGGCGAGGGCGTCGTAGAAGGCGTGGGGACTCCGGCACGCTGTGCTGTGGTCGACTACCTCGCTCCTACAGATGGAGTTCGAATCAGTGGGCCATTACTTCCACGGCGGCGAGAGCGCTTTCTATCTCGTGCTCGTCGTAGCCGGTTCGGTACCTGCCCTCTAAAGGCCCGAGGTGCCGCCATACTATGCGGAGCGCTGTGAGCCAAATATTTACGATGTCAGGGATAGTCCTTATGATCGGCGCTTCAGGATCGCTTTGCTCCGCGGCCCGCCGTTTCGCATTCAGCTCCGCTGCTGTGTGGTTGTCGATCTCTCGAATCGTCAACTGTACTTGTTTCGGTTCTTCCAATTCGCGAGAAACCGAATACATGAGATTTTTGAGGAAATGCTCTGTATCAGCGGTCCATCCGATGCCTTGAAGCTCGTCCTGTGCGACGTTCGAAAGTTCGTACGTCAGCTGCCGCGTAACGCTGAAGTCCGTCGCACTCAGAGCGAACGTCCGCTCGGCTTTTTGGTGCCTGATATGTCCTCCGGCACGGGTGTTGATTATCAGCCCACCTTGGTCAGTCGCCACTGAACCACAGGTAACCTTGCTGCCGGATCGCCGATTCCGATGCTCGCCGCAGGACGGAGAACAGTTCTCGCTCCGAGTCACTCCGCGGATTCGCGGAATCCAGCTCCTCCAGAAAGAATTTCAACTGGTATGAGTTGAACATGGTGTCGGCGTATTTATGAATCCCGCGCATCATCGGACCCGTGGGTGAATCCAAGACTATATCCGAGAGCGTGTCGGCGGCAGCCCCGGAAAACGACTCGATCTCGTTGTGGTTCATATTCTGCACGCTTATCGTTATCCCCAACTCATCCTCCTTATTCGGGGAACATGTTTACGACGGTACCCCACCTGTCCGTGATCACCTTGTACTTGTTCGTCGGTTGGCCGCCGTTGTTCTGTGACTTGTTTCCGACCGGATGCCCGGCATCGACCTCACGTTCGTAGTTGCCGTAATCGTTCGGCCCGCGAGCTGTGACGTTCTCTGCGGCCTCGGCCAGTGCGTCGAGGTCGGTACCTTCGGGGAAGGTGCTTTTGTCGGGCGTGACGTTGTTGCCGCCCTGAACATGCTTTCCCTTGACGTACGCTTCGGATTCATCGGTGAGGCCGCCGAGTGGAATGCCCGGGGCCTGTGGCAGATCTTCGTACTTGGTCGCCACGGTCATCGCGCCGTCCGCGGCGACGATGACCTTCATCGCAATGATGGTGGCGAGGTTGGTGACGGCCTTGTCCAGGTCGATGGTGGGCAGGGCGTGGAAGGCGTCGATGGTGGCGGTGGCACCGGCGGCGAGGGCCGCCAGGCCGATCACCGTCTTCATCCGGCTGGCCTGGTAGGCGGCCTGAATGGCCTCCATGGTGGTGACGACGTCGGCGTCGATGGCCGCGGTCGCGGCGACCGCGGAGGTACCAGCGCTGAACAGAGCCAGCAGACCACCGGCGATCGCGGTGACCGCGATGGTCAGTTCGAGGGTGTTGATCTTGCTGCTGGTGTCGCTGCCGAGCGCAACCGTGGCATCGCGATAATCCGCGACGGGAGCGGCCATCTGCTGGGCGGAGGTGGCGACGGTGTCGGCGCTGGTTTTCAGGGTGGCGAAATGGTCCTGCAGCAGGCCCCGGTTGGTGGCGTCGTCCATCCCGTCGAACATCGCTGAGATCCCGGAGATGCCGGCGGCGGCGCCGATGACGGTGGGGTGCTTGGCGAATGTGTCCCAGACGGTGTGGGCCCGGTCGAGCTTGTTTTTATCGCCGTTGGGGAGCTTGCCGAAGGTGTTGAGCACCTTGGCCAGCAGTTTGTCGAAGAATTCCTTGACCGCGCCGTGATCGTCGAGGCCGGGCCCGTTGTCGGCCACCGAAGACGGGAGGGAGACCTTGTATTCGCCGACCTGGCTGACGTCGGGTTGCGGCGGGGAGGGATTGGATTTGTTGGCGACGCCATAGTTGTGGCCTATCGCGTACAGCACCGCACCGTAGTTGGTCAGCGCATTGGCCAGGCTCGCGCTGGCCTGCAGGGTCTGTCTGGCGGCGGTGTCGTAGGCCTTGCCCCAGTCCGCGCAGCCGGGGGCGTCGCCGGCCATGCCCAGGCAGTCGCCCTTGATCGCGTCGTGGACAGGCTTGTCGGCCTTACGCAGTTCGTCGGCCAGGTCGCGGCATTTCTTGGCGGCGTCGTAGTAGATCTGCCAGTCGACGATCACTGTTGGCCGCTCCGCAGCATTCGCCCGTTGAGTTCCAGGGCCGTGCTGTACGCAGAGTGGGCTTGTCTGGCAGCGTCGCTCATATCCTTGACGCCTTCGACGAGTTCTTTTGCGCCACTGATCCATTCGCGGTGGGCGTCGTCATAGGCGCGGGCCGCCACGCCCTCCCAGCCGGTGCCTTGGAGGGCTGCGACACGGTGTTCGATATCGGCGAGATGGTCAGCAATGAAGCCGGCCAGACCGGACAGCCGGGACACGATCCGGTCGAGGTGTTGGAGGTCGACCGAGAACTGCGAAGCCACCGGACTACGTCCAGTTCAGCTTCGGGATATCCAGCGCCGCAGCATTGTTCGCGTCCACCGACTGGAAAGTTTCGGCTGTGACTCCGAGCTTTTCCGCCATGGTGGCCAGTGCCGCGAAGATCTGCCGCCCGCCGTCGTGGACCTCGGTCCAGCCCTCGGAGAATTCGTCGGCGTAGTCGCCGGTCCAGCTGCCGTTGAGCAGTTCGGCGACTTCCTCACCCGCGGAATTCAGCGCTCCGGACAAGGTGTCGGCCAAGCCGTAGATGTAGATCCCGACATCACGCACCTGTTCCGGGACAACCGAAAACCCCTGGCCAGGAGCTGGAATGTTCCCCCCACTATCAGTCACACGGCGATGCTAAGCGATCGGCGGTCCGTCCGTCCATCATGATCGAGTGTGATGACCGACGCGTAAACACGTCGCTGATCAACCGATGAAGTCGGTCCACGCCGAGCCGCTCCGCCATCGCCAATCGGCCTGGGCGACTGGGCAGCCCCGTTGGGGTGCGACCTACGATTTGGTCAACGATCCTGCTAATCCGAAGTTCGACTCGCCGGCTGCCGAGCAATACTTCTGCATCCCTTGGGCGAGTGGCATCGGTCGAAGAGAACAACCGGTGAGAGATTCGGCTCGACTTCGATGACTGACGTATCCGGATGTTCTTCGTGGTCCTGGGTGGACAGGTCCCGGTCACTCGCGGGGAGAGGGGGCGTTCTCACTGTTCGGCTTCGGCCAGCGTAGCTGATTCGATTTAGGCTGCCGCACAGCGATGTTGACGTGCCTGTCTACAGCAAACCGGACTCCTCGAGCCCGGCACGCAGACGTTGCTGATGCTCCGGCGGCCCTTGCCGG
>NZ_LZML01000071.1:0-7657 GCF_001665695.1 Nocardia sp. 852002-51101_SCH5132738
TGACCACCCCCTATCCGGCTACGACACGCCCGCACTTTGCTGGCGTCCGGCCATACACCATCCTGCTGGACTCAACCCCGCGCACTGAGCTCGCCATCCACTGATGAAGCCGCACAACGCACTTCACGACCCGCTCCGCACAGGCCGCCGCACCTGACACAGGACCGCGCCCGAACTGCGCGGCCGTGGACTACCCCCAGTTGGCAGCCAGGGTGAGGCAGAACGGGTGGCCGCTCGGATCGAGCAGTACCCGCCAACTCTCACCGGGCTGAAACTCCGGCACCGTGGCGCCCAGTTCGACCAGTTGCTTACTGGCGATCTCGAGGTCTTCGACCGCCAAATCCAGATGGAACTGCTTGGTGCCGTTCTCGTTCGGCCAGGTCGGCGCCTGATAGTCGGGGATCGTGCCGAATCCGAGCGCGTGATCGGGGCCTGTGAGCATGGCGTACTCGTCCTGCGCGTGCGCGATCTTCCAACCGAGCGCCGCGGCCCAGAACTCGGCGTCTCGCCGTGCGTCGGCACTGTCCAGGGTGAGCATTTTCAACGTGGCAACGGCCATGGGGTTTCCTCTCCGCAACAAAATTACTGTCAGTCAGACTGCAATACCGGCGCCGAAGGCGATTGCAAAAACGCGACACTGGCCGCGCCCGGGATCGGCGGCGGCCGCAAGCGGTCCGCCGACGCCCGTGTACTGACCGCGTATGCCGGATCCTTCGCGACATCCGCCAGCGAAGAAACGGTTCAACCCGTAGCCGCTTTTCGTGACAGCGACAAGCGCGGTTGTGTCTTCATGTCGCTGTCGGCATGCCGGTTCTGCGGCCGGTTACAGCGGCCCGCGAATCTCACCGCACGGGAATGCAATTGGCCCCGCTCGAGGCCCGTGCCGTGGCCGTTTCGGCTCTCGGAGCCTTTCACCATGTAGCGTCCCGTATCACGACGCCGGCTCCGCATCGGTGAGAACAACGCCCCAAGGGAGAGCGCTTATCGTGGGACGATGCCGCTCGCGCCAGGTGACCAGTTCGCGGGATTCGTTGTGAAAGCCCGGCTCGGGCACGGCGGCAGCAGCGCGGTGTATCTGGCCGAGGATCCGGAAGCATCGCGGCCTGTGTCACTGAAGATTCTGGGACCGGACGACAGCCGGTCGCCCGAGGCACGGGCACGATTCGTGCACGAGTTCGAAATTCTGTCCGCCCTGCGGCACCCGAACATCGTGCGGATGTATCGACACGGTGAAACCGACGGCAAGCTCTGGTCCGCCCGCGAGTACGTTCGCGGCGCGACCGTGGCGAAGCTGGTTCGGATGCCGCACCAACGCCCGGATCTGCGGCGGGTGCTGCACGTGCTGGCAAACGTGGCCGCTGGATTGGATTATGCGCACGCCGAGGGGGTGGTCCATCTCGACGTGAAACCGGCGAACGTGCTGTTCGGCGCATCTACCGTGAAAATCTCCGACTTCGATCAGGGCCGGTGGCTGCACCGGCCCGAACCGCCCCTGGCCACCAATGGTTTCGTCGTCGTGTCGGTACCGTATGCCGCACCCGAACTGCTGCGGGCGGACGCGATATCCCCAGCGACCGACCAGTACGCCCTGATCTGCTCGGCCATCGAGTTGCTCACCGGCCGTCCGCCGTTCCCTCGCGAGAACCTCATAGCCACCGCCCAGGCGCAACTGCGCGAACCACCGCCGGAGATTTCCGAACGTCAACCCTGGATCCCGCCCGAAGTCGACCCGATCCTGCACCGGTCACTCGACAAGGATCCCGGCGCCCGTTATGACTCGTGCAGCGAACCCATACACCTGCTTACCGAAGTACTCCAGCACATCGATCCCCGTCCCCTCGCTCCCGCCCTGAACCGTCTGAAAGCCGCACTCACCCGACCGCACCTGCTGAACTCCACACTCGGACGGACAAAGGAAAGGCGACCGGGCGCCAAGCCGGTTCCGGGGCTGCATAGCGGTAGGTCGGGGTACCTCTGATCCCGCCGCGCCGGCGATTCGACGCCTCCCTCACGCATACCGGCGGCGGTCCGATCGGCATCGCGGTGCTCATCGACATCTGGATCACGGGCAGCTATATCGGCTTCTGCATTCTGCTCACAGAGCCCCGGGCGCCACTGGAAAGTGAGCCAGCGCTTGCTCACGGCGACGTGGTTTTGTCCGGCGAAGCGGCGTGACCTGCGGATCCGTGATTTCGCCGTTCCGGCAGGCGCCCGATCGGTGAACCCAGACGGCGGTGCGCCGCATCGCCACCAGTCTCGCCGCCGTCGCAGTCGTATTGCACGAGGTTTTCGACGCCTCCGCACGCTCCCGGCAGTTTCGAATTGTGGGCGCCATCACCGAAGAAGCTCTTCGGCAATTTGACACGAAAACCTCACTGCCGCTGTGGCTTCCAGTATCCATCGTGTCCACCACCCCTTCGCCGACACCACTGCCGGCTGGGTAGCGGACCTGCCGACATGGCGGCTCCGCCGCACCGCACGCACGCCCGACACACACGCAAACACCACGTCACCGATCAGAAATCCTCCGCTACGTCGTCAGCTCTGGTAGCCCCTCGCAACAGTGGAAGGATTGATGACCATGACCGACGCCGGAGCGCTGGGCGCCGATGAGGCCACGTTCATCGAGGCGGCCCGCTCGGGCGACACGGCGCGGTTCGCGGACATCACCGAGCGCCACCGGCGTGAGCTGCAGGTGCACTGCTACCGGATGCTCGCGAACTACGAGGACGCCCGGGACTTGACGCAGGAGACGTTTCTGCGAGCGTGGAACAAGCGGGAGTCGTTCCAAGGCCACGCCACGCTGCGGACCTGGTTGTACCGGATCGCGACCAACGCCTGCCTCGACTTCCTGGAGAAGCGCAACGACCGGACACCCGTACCGTACGGGCTGTCGGACCCCGGCTCCGAGGTGCTGTACCTGCAGCCGTACCCCGACCGGATGCTTCCCGACGACCCGCAGGATTCGGTCGTGGCGCGGGAGACGATCGAGCTGGCGTTCATCGTCGCCGTGCAGCACCTGCCGCCGCGGCAGCGAGCGGTGTTCATCCTGCGCGACGTCCTCGGCTTGCCGGCGCCGAAGGCCGCCGAAGCCCTCGAGCTGACCGTCGCATCGGTGACCAGTGCACTGCAGCGGGCGCGTGTGACGATGCGCGAGCAACTGCCCGGCCGCCGCCTCGATTGGCGGAGCCCTGCCACTCACGAGCTGTCGGATGACGAGCGGGGCGTGGTGAAGTCCTACGTCGATGCCCATGAGCGCAACGACCTCGACGGATTGATGTCCCTGCTGCGCGACGACCTGCGCTTCGCGATGCTGCCCGATCCGGGCACCGTGATCATCGGGGCTCAGGACGCGGTGGACGGCTGGGTCTCCGGTGGGCTTTTCCAGCGCGGCTACGACGACTGGCGCTGTATCGCCACGACAGTCAATCGAATGCCTGCCGCCGTGCTTTACCTCCGCACCCCCGACGACCCGGAGTACCGGCTGTTGAACATCGCGGTCCTGCACATCGCCGACGGGAAGATCGCTGCGCTCACCGGATTCGACGCCACCGACAAACCATGGCTGGGCCTGCCCCCGACACTGTGATCCCGAGGTATCTCCAGCGAGTCGGTCAATACCTCACTCTGGCCCGTACTCATCGCCTCGTCTCGTATCGGGTCAGCACCACGCCGCCGGGAAACGTCCGCGTTTCCACCAGATTCAGGTTCACCCAGCTGTCCAGCGCCGGGAAGAACGATGTGCCGCCGCCCACCAGGACCGGATGGGTGACGATCGCGTACTCGTCGATCAGCCCGGCACGCATGGCCGCCTCGGCGAGCGTCGCGCCGCCGATGCCCATCGTGCCGCCGCCCTCGGCCTTGAGCCGGGTGATTTCGGCGACCGCGTCGCCGGTGACCAGGCGGGTGTTCCAGTCGACTTTGTCGATCGTCGAGGAGAACACCACCTTCGGCGTGTCCCGCCAGTTCCGCGCGAACTCGATCTGCGCCGGGGTGGCGTCGGGCTGCTGGTCACCGGTCGGCCAGTAGGAGCTCATGGTCTCCCACAGCTTGCGCCCGTACAGCGACACCTCGTGCGCTCGCTCCTGGCCGAGCCACCACTGGAACCGTTCGTCGCTCGGCTCGCTCCAGCCGATGTCGTCGCCAGGCGCGGCGATGTAGCCGTCCAGTGTCACGTTCATGCCGAAGACTATTTTCCGCATTGTTGCCAGCCTCTCGTGAGTCGATCTCACACGTACAGACTGCCGCGCCGCGAAAACCTAATCTGCGCTCGATCTGCGACCGCATGTGGTCCTCGCATACCCGACTCAGCCGGCGGACTCCGTTGACCTCGAGCACCACGCCGGTTACAGCACGCTCATATAGTTTCCGTAACAACCGTTCAGGGCGTCCGTTGCGGCTGCGGCGATGATCTCGCGGCTGTCTTGCGAACATCGGGTCAGAAACATCCGCACACGAGGCCCGGACCAACCGGCTGCCGCGACCGCCGGCCAGTACGCCAGGAACTTGTGGTTGAGATCGTGGAAATTGGCCTCGGCGTAGTCGAGGACGGCGTCGACCGCGGAGTCGGGGAATTTCAGTCGGAGCATCGCGACCGCGCGCAGCGCGCCGTCGGCGAGAAGCTCGACATCTTGTTGCAGGCACCACAGGGCGGGAGCAGGGTCGTTGTCGGCGTCGCGGCCCAGGCGGACGATGGCGTCGCCGAGCGCAGCGTTGACCGTGGTCGCCGATCGTGGTTGCAGCGCCAGCTTTTTCAATAGCTCGACATCCGCGCCGCTGCCGGTCGTACCCAGTGCCATGATCAATTGATACTGCGTCTCCCAGGTGCGTTTGTCCAGCACTTCGTGTTCGAGCGCGGTGCGGATTCGAGCCGCTGCTGTCGGGTCTGCGAGCGCGCGCAGCCGTTTTGCGCCGCGTCGTCGTCGCGTCGAGAGCGAGTCTGTGAGTAGCGCCAATGCGTCATTGCGTGTCAGCGTCATCGAGTTCGGCCTATCCGTGTTTCATAGCTTGTCGATCCATCGCGGATAATTCCATGCCGCACTGACAAAGACAGACTCCTCTTCCTCGGCGAACATCCACCCGCGCCGCCTATTTCGCGATTCCGCCTATTTTGCTTTGTGTCGATTCGTCTACACAGCCGGTCCAACGCGTGGGCTGTCGCGTAGCGGTTCTGGTTTCCGCGCGAGGCAGCCATCCAGTGCGTCGCCGCTCCGCGGGCCAGATCGGCCAGCGCGATTCGAAAGTGTGGGGCACCTGTCGTGTACACGCGGAAACCCATGGTCCACAAGCCAACTCGCCCGTATCTCGATGTCGGCGGAGTGGCGGGGAAGGGGCCGCGCCACTGGTCTGTTTCCGGCGCTCCGGAATGGGAAATCGTCGGTACGTCGACCGGTCGCCGCGAATTTCTCGTCGCGCCGACGACTTCGTAGTGTCTTCGGCGCGGCGGCCCGGCAGGGGCCGGAAGGAGTCTCGGGCGGATGCAGACGGCGACGTACCTGTCGATCGGCGGGCTTCTGGTGGCGAGTGGGGCGGTCCTGGCATTCATCGCGGCGATCCGCGTGGCCTTGGAGCCCCGCCGGCTCTCGACGGGATTCGTCCTGCTGGCGGCGGTCACGCTGCTGGGCGTCGGCGGCGCGACCGCGGTCGTCGGACTCGGCCCCGACGCGCCTTCGTCGTTCGGGGTGATCGTAGTACTCACGGCTCCGTTCGCCGTGGCCGGTATCGCGTTGCTGGTCAACGGAATCGAGCTGATGTCACGGGAGGGGATCGCCGCGACCACCGCGTTGCCGGTCGTGCTCGGGGCCGGCTTGATCGGCGCGGTGGCCGCGGTCGTCACGGTCGCGTCCGGTCCGGCGATGCCGGGCTGGGCCATTCAGTCCATCGTTCTGGTCGCCGCGGTCGCGGTCTATTTCGTGGCGCATCTGATCGCGTTCGGCGGCTACGCACTGATCTACGGCAGCCTGGCGGCTCGCCCCGAAGCCGATGCGGTCGTGATTCTCGGTTGCGGCCTGAATCGCAGATCGGTCACGCCGCTGCTGGCCGCGCGACTGGACCGCGGTATCGACGCCTACCGCACAGCGCTGCGGTCCGGACGCCAGCCGGTCCTGGTCACCTGCGGTGGACAGGGGCCCGACGAGGCGACGACCGAAGCCGACGCGATGGCGCGCTACCTCACCGCCCGCGGCGTCAGCGGACACGCCATCGTCCGAGAACGGCACTCGCGCAATACCGCCGAGAACCTGCGTAACTGCCTGCGCGAACTGAACCGGCGCGGTATCGATCCGGAGCAGCTCCGAATCACGGTGGTAACCAGTAACTTTCACGTTCTCCGGACGGCCGGGCTGACCCGCCGCCTCGGCATCGATGCCCAGGTCCTGGGGTCTCGGACCGCCGCCTATTTTCTGCCCGCCGCCTTCTTGCGCGAATTCGTCGCGGTATTGGCGACCCATTACCGACGCAGCCACATCACGGTCGCGGTCTCGCTTCTGGTCGTCCTGCTGGCCGTGATGGTCCTGCCCTGAACATCGGGCCGTGCTTCACGCCGGACGGGTGAGATGACTGGCCAGTTCTGCCGGGTGAACCGGTGTGACCTGTGCGTTTGCTGTTGTTCGTGAGTGATGCGGCCCACGAGTTTGCTTGACTGCAGTGGAATCGGGCACCAGGCTTGAACGCAGAGTATATAATCCAGCGCTCACTCGAGGAGACGATGGAGCTATGTCCAGCGAACATCTGTCCGAAGAGCCTCAATCGCAGCGGGGAGCCAAAGGCTCGCGAGATACCGGGTCGAATGCGCCGGGCGGCGGCCCGACCGATCGCCCGGCCGGCACGTTCGACCAAGAAGAAGTCACGTCAGCCCGTGATCAGAACCAGTCCGAAGACGACGTCGCCACGACCGGGACGCGTCCACCCGGCGACGCTGAATCGGCCGTGCCGCCCTATGAGGGCCGCCGGACGAGCGCGGAAGAGGTAACCGGCACCACCGGACCCGGGAGCGGCGCCAGGACAGCTGGCGCGACACGTCCGGTGGCCGACCCGAATTTCAAATCCTCTGCGCCTGGCCAGACTTCCGGCGGGGCCACCGCCTCCCCGGCCGAGGAGCAACCCGCATCGCAGGCACCCGAAACCGAGGGCGCCGACGAAGGGGCCGAGGGAGGACATCACGGCGGCGTGCGCAGAGCCGAGGACCAGCCTCGGGAATCACGGCCGCAATAATCGCTACGGCGAGTCGGTTCACCTCGCGGGTTGTCGGCGAGGAGCCCTCTGCCGCGTTGGTCGGCATCGTTGGCGACGGTCCGGACGCGATGACGGAATCGTTATGTTTTTCGACGCATATCGAACTACTCGACCGCCAGAAATGCACGATTCGCCTCGATTCGTGAACGCAATCCTCGACGACATCGAGATTTTTCACAACCGTCGGCGCTGCCACTCATCAGCCGCCGTCGAGTAGTTCCGTCGCACTTCAGCCACCGTTTCGCGCACAAAGCACCGATATTTGCGCGACCACGAATTATGTGTCGATTTCGCAACCCGCTTTCGTGGTCAGGATCGCAGACGCTTGCTAAAGTCGCTTGGCGCAACCCCGTTATCTTTTTCCCAGCTCCAATCAGGGGCTACGGTCGCCGGGCCCGGTATGGCTCTTTGCCCCCAGTCTCTC
>NZ_LZML01000072.1:0-5955 GCF_001665695.1 Nocardia sp. 852002-51101_SCH5132738
ACGCGACCGGTATGCGGATGAGCAGTTTCGACGCGATGCCGACCGCCGCCGCCCTCAAGGGCCTGCTGACCGGACTGTTGTTCCCCGAGGAGATACGCTGACCGGATCCAGCACCGCCGAAAACGGCTCGGAGCTTCACGCTCCGGGCCGTTTTCGTGTGTCTGGGGCAATTACCCGGTCTGGCGCTGCTGGGCGCGTATCAGCCTTCTGCGCGGGCGGGGTCGGTCGTGGCGTGTGCGGCCTGGTCGTAGACGGTGGCGCCGGTGGCGTGCATCCACGCCAGGATGCGGGCCAGGGCGTCGGCGTGGGTGTAGTTCGGGGCGGTCACCTTGCCGATGTGCCGGTTGATGAACACTTCCTCGCCCAGCGCGTTCCGGATCTGGGCGTTGGTGCGGCCGTGCATCTTGCGGGCCAGCGCGTCGGATACCCGTCCGCCGCGCGGTTTCGGCAGCTCGGCGCGGGCACCGGTGATCGCCGCGCGCGCCGATCGCAGGGCGGAGCGCAGTTTGCCGAGCTTGTTGAAGTCGGTGACCGCGCGGGCCTGGTCGATGGCGGTGCGGTCGACGCCGGTCAGGGTGCCTTCGTCGTCGCGGCGGGCGATCTCGTCCAGCACGGTGGCGATAGTGCCGATCAGGTCGTCGAACAGCCGGTTGCAGCCATCCAGCGCGGCGGCCAGGTCCGCCGGTGAGTCGCCAGCGCGGTACATCCAGTCGCAGCTGTAGCGGTTGAGGACGTGCTGGGCTTCCCAGATCGACTCCGCGGGCGTGCCGGGCACGATATCGGTGGCCTTGGCCGTGTTCATGCCGCTGGTTCCTGGCGGTACCAGCTGGGTCGTGGGCACCGGTCCTGGCAGCAGGTGCCGCACTCGTTCGCCGGCCTCGGCCGCGGCGTCGCTGGGATCTTGTCCGGGCTGCGGCAGGGTGTGGTCCGGACCGCTCGCGCACCACAGATGCATGCTCGGATACAGCGCCGCCGCGGCTGGGTCGTTGGGCTTCATCAGCTCGGGCAGGGCATCGATCGCCCCCGACGCGAGCGCGGTGCGCTCGGCGTATTGCTGCAGCTCCCACAAGGGTTCGCGGATCCGGGCGTAGACGGTATCGAGCGCCCCTTCCTCGGTGTGGCGGGCGTGGCGGTCCACGGCGCCGGGTGCCCCGTGGTCGGCGGCGAGACCGTGTGCGGTCGCCAGATGCATGCGGGCGGCGGCGATATGGCGGGCCTGCATCACCGCGACCGGCGAGGGCAGCACCGCGGCGGTGAGCCTGTTCAGGTCGTCGGGAGAAGTGGCCTGGTCGAGCTGCCGGGCGGCCTCGCTGTAGGGCTCACCGGTGCGGGCCATCCGTGCCCGAACCTTGGCCTTGCGCGCTTTGTCGCTGGTCATGACCGATTCCTTTCCGCGGCGAAGTCCCCACGCGACTTCGCCGGTACTCACGAATCAGTAAGAGGTGGAAGCGAAGTCGATTCGTTCGCGCGAGGCCGAGCCCCTTGTCCTCGTCCACACCCGGGCGGCGTGGGCGCTCAGGCGGTCGGAAGCGGGCAGGCGCGAGACTGCCACTGCGACAACGGTAAACCCACCCACCGACACAAAACGTGTGGTCATGCAGGCAGCACTCTGGGCCCTTGCGTTCGATATCTTCCCGATCACCGGCGGCCGTCTCGAATCTGATAGATGCGCTCGCGGGACAAGCGCGCCGCGGCGGCAATCTCGCGGACCGGCACCCCTTTACGGATCGCTCGGCGGATCGCGGCATCGCGGTCGTCAAGCGCCGAATCCATGCGCTCCATAGCGTCGGCGATCACGTCCAGATCTTCGAGAGTGTTCAATATGGCCGACCTCTTGGCCGATTCCACGATGAATTCGGCGTGTTCCTCGGAAACCTCTACGTCGGGCTCTTGCCCACCCTCGTAAGCGTCCCGGTAACCCAGCTGGGCGGCATAGGTGGTTGCGATGGTGAGCGCTGGGCCACTGTCGATATCGGCAGTGGCAGTGATCTGCTCCGCAACGTCTCTGATCTGCATAAACAGATTTTGTCAAGCGCGCTACACTCTGTCAAGCGCGCTACAAAATGGCTGGTAGAACCAGGTAAAGGCCCGGAGTGCAGCTCTGGGCCGTTTTCGCGTGTCTGGTTCAGTCCTGGGTGATGGCGAGGATCAGTGTGCGGCCGCCTGCGGTGAGGGTGGTGATGGTCTGGTGCCAGATGGCCGGTTGCTCGCCGGGGTACTGCTCGGTGAGCTCGACATTCCAGATCGAGCCGCCGCCGGCCGGGGCCGGGGTGATGTGTACGCAGTAGCGCACCCCGGGCGGCATCTGATCGATTCCGGCCTGGATGGCGGCGGCGGTGGGGACCGAGGCGTCGGGGGCCACCGAGGCGCGCGCGGCGGCGCCGGATCGGGCGACGTAATAGCCGTGTTCGAACGCCAGGATGGCCGCGGGCCCGTCGCTGGTGCCGCCGGGCCCGGTGCCTGAGGTGTAGTCGGATCCGGTGTGTTGCTCACAGCCTGCGGTCGCCACCGGGGCAGCGGGAGGTGTGGTTTCGGCCCCGGTGGTGGTGGTGCTGGGCGTGGTGGTGGTGGCCAGATTCATCAGTGGGGTCGGGGTGGGTTTCGCGGCGGCTGGGGTGGAGCGCTTGCCTGGTGTCACAACGAAATTCAGGATCAGTGCGCCGAGGACGACGGCCACGCCGAGGCCGATCAGTATCGACCACACCAGGCCACTGCGGCCGCGGCTGTCGACTTCCTCGCGGTCGGCGCGGCGTGGGCTGCGGCGCATGCTGTTTCCCGCGCGGCGGCCGGTGCGATCGATCAGAGCGGGCGCGGACCGGGCACCGTTACCGTCATCGAGGTCCAGGGCGTCGTAGTCGGGCACGTCCCAGCCGGTGACCTCGCCGAATCCGACCGAGGAGGCCGGTTCGGTGTCGGTGTCGTCGAGCCAGTCCTCCCACGCTCCGCGCAGCTGCTCGTCGTCGATGTCGTCGGGTTCGGGTTCCGGCGGCGGCGGGGCCGGTTTGCGTGCGGGCACGCTGGTGCCGGCCACCATCGGCAGGCCGAGGTCGAACGGGTTGTCGGAGTCGCCCACGGGGCGGGCGGGATCACCCATCGAGATCGTTGCTCGAGGAAACCGGATTCGGGGTGTGCTGTTGTCCGCGCACCCCGTTCATGGATCGCAGGCGCGGCGGGCGGGGTGGTGTCTTGCTCCGGACCGGTTTCGGGGTGGATTCCTCTCGTTGGGGTGTAGGTGCTTCGGCCGGTTGCGGGTCCGGGGGTTCGGACGGTTGCGGGCCCGGTTCGGGCGCTGGTGGCGGGGTGGGGGATCGCTTGGCGCGCAAGGCCACTGGGGCGTCGGCGGCGGCGGTGCGGTGGCCGGTGCCGGTGGTGACGGTGGGCAGGGCGGCGGGATTGACGTAGTGGGCGGTGGCTTTGGCGATGGCCCCGGCCTGCGCCGGGCTGGTGAAGGGGTTGCGGAAGCGCAGGAATCCGGGCATTCCCTCGGCGGCCATCACGCCCACGCCGCGGTATTCGTCCTTGAGCAGATCCACCGGGTTGGCGTCGGGGTAGTCGCTGATCGAGGGGCCCAGCGCGGCGATGGCGGATTGGATGGTGCGCACCGCGAAGCAGACGAACGCGGTCAGCACATCGCGGATCGAGCTGGGGATCGCGTCGACGGTGCCTTTCTGGGTGGCCAGTACGGTCACCATCGCCACCGATCGGCCTTTCTTGGCCAGATCCTCGGTGAGCAGGACGTTTTCGGCGGCCAGGGCGTTGCGGCGGCGGATGTCCTCGCTGGCCAGGCCGGTGATGGTCTGGAAGTAGGTGTGGGCTTCGTCGATGACGATGACGATGAGCGGCCATTTCTCGTTGGGGCCGGTGATGATTCGCCCGTTGCGGTCGCGGGTGCGGGCCTCCCACAGGTTGGTCACGCCGAGGGCCTGGCGGATAGTCGAGGATCGCAGCCGCCGCATCTGGACCAGTTCACGCAGCAGGGCGTTGGCTTCGGCCATGTCGTCACCGACGACGGCGAGCAGCCGCGGACCGAGTTCGGCGTAGTCGCCGTCGAGGCCGGCGGCGGTCTTGCCGTCGAACACCACGAACTGCACCGCGCGCGAGGGCGCCAGGCGGGTGATCAGCCAGCGCAGGAACACCGATTTGCCGAATCCGGGGGTGCCGAACACCCCGATGCCACTGGAGTTGGCCAGCCGCAGTTTCACCTGTTCGGCGGCCTCGGACATGCCGATGAACAGGGTTTCCAGCGAGGCCGGCCTCGGTGGGACGGTGGCTTCGGCGGGTTCGGTCAGTGGGTCGGTGTGCAGGGCGCGGATGCGGATCATCCCGGAGTCGGGCTGGCGGACGGTGACCCGTTTCATGCGCCACCGGTTGGCCAGATCACCGGACACGGCGGCGATTTGACGCATGCCGACGGTGGGGATGGTCTCGATGTCGAGGGTGACACCGTGGCGGTCGCAGACGCAGCGGCGGATCGGGGGCGTGGTGATGCGGGCCTGGCGGGACTTGTTGCGGCCGTTGAACGTGTCTGCGGCGGTGGGGGTGCGGTCCTCGAGCTGCAGCGACAGATGGCGGGCCAGCCGTGGCCAGCCGTGGCGGATGCGGGCCGCCGCGCGCAGCGAGGTCCGCATTCCCGGGTCGTGGGTGCGCCAATAGCTGGGACCGAGGCCGAGGCTTTCGGCGGCCAGGTACAGCAGGGACGCGCCGACCAATAGCGCCAGCGCCACACCGAGGACCGGCCACCATGCCGGTGTCGTCATCGCCCAAACCTCCACGTCCGCACCGCATTCTGCTGTTCGCCCCATCGTTGCAGGGCCGGGCCGGGGGCGCATGTACGACATCACGAATCGCCGTTAAGTCGTAAAATCGTGAAGTCGTGTTATCGTTTCTGTGTCCCAACGTTCCGAACGGAGGAGGTGAGCGGCGTGATCCTGGTATGTGTCGGCAAGTCCAGCGCAAAGACCACAGTGGCGATGAACGTGGCGGCCCAATTGGCCATGTCCCCGCCGACGCGACGCCGCGCCAGCAACACCGACGAGAAAGCGAATGTGCTGCTCCTGGACGCCGATCCGCAGGCCTCGGCATCCGAGATCGACGACCACCGCGAGAAGCCGCGGCTGTTCGACCTGCGCGAGTACCCCTCACCGACCATCCACAAGGATCTGCCCGCCCTGGCCGAGGGCTACGACCACGTGATCATCGACTGCCCCGCCGGTGTCGGCCGCCGCGCCAAAGGGATTGCCGATGACCGGATCCGGATCACCCGCTCGGCGATCTTCGCGGCCATGTCCGATGACCACGGCGTGGTGGTGGTCCCGATCATGGCGTCGCTGATGGACGTGTGGGCGGCCGTCAGCGTGATGGATGTGATCGAGCAGGCCCGCGTCCACGCCTCGGCCGCACCGGGCGCCTACTCGCGGGCGGTGCTGCTGATCCGGTGGGACGCCCGCAGTACCAGCGTCAGGCGTGACGCCGACGAGGAATTGACCGATGCGCCGCTGCCGATCCTGTCGACCACGCTCGGCGACCGCAGCGACTTCAGACGGTGCATCAAGTACGGCCTCTCGGTGCTGGAGTACGCGCCGCGCTCGGTGGCCGCCGACGAGATCCGCGCACTGACCACCGAACTTTTGACCATCGCCGGAGAAAGGAAGAACAAGAACCGATGAACGCAGCACGAGGCCAGAAACCGGCCGTGGGAGACGATTTCGTCGACGATGTCGACGAGACGATGGTGAACCCGGCCCAGAGGCCCAAACCCAAGCGCCTCACCTTGGATGTGGCGCCGGATCTCCACAAGAGGCTCAAGGGCACCACCGGCGAGCGCGGCACCACGATCCTGGGTGAGCTCACCGAGATGATGGAGGCCCGCTACCGGGGTGGGCGGTGGCCCGACGACGTGGTCGAACAGGTCAGGGCCCAGATTGCCGCTGAGCAGAGCACGACAGATCAGCCGCC
>NZ_LZML01000073.1:0-67039 GCF_001665695.1 Nocardia sp. 852002-51101_SCH5132738
CTGGCCGAAACTCGTGCGAGTGTGGTGTGCCCGATCCATCTGGGCCTGATGCAGGGCGTGCTGGAGGGCCGGGCCGCACCGGTGACTGTCGAGCGGCTCGAGGCATTCGCGGAACCCGATCTGTGCTTGGCCCATCTCACCACGACCGGCAGCGCCGGGTCCGCCCCGGCGCAAACGGACTCCGCGCGATAACCAGCGCCGGGGCCGGCATCGTATCCTCCTCGACCTGCCCCTGCCCTGGTCGTTCGCCGTCCGCCGTGGCGACCCGGCAATCGAACTGACGCGGCTGATTGTTCACATCCACCTCCGACGGTCTGTTCTGCGTCACGTCCGTGGCGGGCATGTGACCCACCTCCTAGTTTGTACAATATTGCTTTGTATAAACTGATTCGTGCGAGGCTCGCCAGCCAAGCCACCCCGGTTATGACACGCGTCATTCATGACCCACCGGCCCGGCAGGGCGGCGACTCGACACAACCGCCCATACCGGAGATTCGAGGAAATGCGATGACCACCGCGATGCTTCCCCCGCCCCCGATCCACCACCCGCTCGAGATCCCGCAGCACGCGGTCGGCGTTATCCACCGGGTGCGAGACGCCGTGCGCGCGTTACCCGCTCCGACACTTCCGCGGGACATGCTCGCGGCAACGACGGTGGGCGATCTCGCCTTCACTCACGTCATCGACGCCCGCACTCTCGCCGTCGTCGCCCGCAAGGACCGCCACATCCAGCCGATCGCCGCGATGATCACCGAACACCTGCTCGGCGTCACCGCGACCGTGGTCGGCAGCGCGATCATGGTCACTCTCCGCTGACCGTTCCGCCACTGTCCACAGCGACGCCACGTTGATCCCGGCCCCGCTGAGCTCGAACCGGCCGAGGGGCCGGGAAGTGTTTCCGCAACGAATCGAACGGTGGTGCTCACTATGCCTATCGGGAAAGCCACGATAGTTCCGGCACTCGATGACCCCTGGCCGAGGCCGGAACGGGGTCGGGCTGATGAGTGACGTGGCCAAGGTGATTCGACTGCGCGACAGCGACTTCGAGGCGCGGCAACGGCCGGCGTCGCGGCAATGGCCGAGCCGGCCGGCGTTACGCCCGGTGACGTCACTGACCGGGCGACTGGCGCCGGCGACCCCGCGCAGCCCGGGCGCCCCGGCCGGCGCCACGATCATCAACGGAATCCGCGGCACCGCCGAATTCGCTCGCCGCCGCTTCGCCGGCGACTACAGGGTCGACGAGTTCGGCTTGGACGAACACCTGTTGGAATCGGTTCTGCTGCCGGCTCTGCGGCCCCTGTCGGACCTCTGGTTCCGGGTCCAGGTCACCGGCGTCGACAACATCCCCGAAACCGGCGGCGCCCTGATCGTGGCCAACCACGCGGGCGTACTCCCCATCGACGCCCTGATGCTCCAGCTGGCCGTGCACGACCGACACCCCGAACAACGGCTTCTGCGGTTGCTGGCCGCCGATCTGGTCTTCGACCTGCCCATCCTGGGCGGGTTGGCCCGCAAGGCCGGGCATACCCTGGCCTGCCCCGCCGACGCCGAACGCCTGCTGCGCTCCGGCGAGCTGGCCGGAGTGTTCCCCGAAGGGTTCAAGGGTGTCGGCAAGCCCTACCGTCAGCGGTACAAGCTGCAGCGGTTCGGACGCGGCGGATTCGCTTCTGCGGCGGTCGAGGCGCGCGTGCCGATCATTCCGTGCTCGATCGTCGGCTCCGAGGAGATCTACCCCAAGCTCGCCGACATCACCCCGCTGGCCCGGCTGCTCGGGTTGCCCTACTTCCCGGTGACACCGACATTCCCGCACCTTGGCGTGCTCGGTGCGGTCCCGCTGCCCTCCAAGTGGTACATCGAATTCGGCACCCCGATCCCGACCGACGGCTTCGCCCCGGCGGCCGCCGGCGATCCGATGGCCATGTTCGACCTCGCCGGCCACATCCGCGAAACCATTCAACAGACGCTGTACAAACTGCTCGACAAACGTCCGCACCCTTTCACCGGCCCCGACAACTAACTGCGCTTCGAGGCTTTCGGTTCAGAGCTGTGCCTGCAGGCCGGTAGTGGCCGAGCCGGTCACTGCATCGACGAGCGGGGTCAGCCGACGAAGTTCTTCCAGATGGGTAGCACTGAGCTGGGCGAGAGCACGTTTTCCGGTCTCGGTCAGGGAGAGGCGCACGACGCGTCGGTCCGTGCCGCCTTCCCGGTTGCGGGTGACGAGCCCGAGTTGTTCGGTGCGATCGATCAGCTGCACCACGCTGTGGTGCCGGGTGCACAGGTATTCCGCGAGCTCGCCGATGCTGGGTCCATCCGGGCCGAGATGGCCTCGGATCGCCAGGAGCAGTTGGTGCTGCGCGGCGGTGAGTCCCACGTCGGCCGCCCGGTGTTCGCTCCAGCGCAGGAACCGGCGCAGTCCGACGCGGAACATCAACAGCCGCGAGTACTCCTGATCGGTGAGATCGGGCGACGACGTCGACTCATATGTCATGCCATGATATTATCATGTCATGACATAAGACCGGCGGTGTTCCGGACCGGTTCCGCCTCTCGTCGTTGTCGATCTCAGCCGCTGGTCTTCACCGTGCAGCCGAAAGGTGGTGGAAGACATGGCTACTGACGCCATGAACATGAGCCTGCATCCCGACATCGTGGAGTTGCGGGCCAAGTACGAGAAGTATGAACTCGCCGCGATGGAACCGGCCGCGCAAGCTGTCATCGGCGTGATGTTCCTGACCGGGCTCTACATCGCGATCTCGGCGTGGGTCGTCGGTTTCCACGGCTATCCGACCTTGACCGCGAACAACCTGATCGTCGGAACCGCTCTGGCGGTGCTGGCGCTGGGGTTCGCCTCGATGTACGGACGCGTGCACGGCATCGTCTGGGCCGCTCCGCTGATCGGCGTCTGGATGATCATCAGCCCCTGGGTGGTCAGCGGCAATGTCGCCCATCCCGCGACGATCTGGAGCAACGTGGTCGCCGGTGCGGTCGCCGTGCTGCTCGGGCTGAGCTCGATGGCACTGGGCATGCGCCGGACCGCATGAGCGCGAACCGCCAACGATGGAGTGCGAGCCGATAACCAGTGGGATTCGGCTCGCACCGGACAGCAGGGGGGAGGAACGGAGGGTGTATGACCGACAGCGAACATAAGTCGCGGGTGGTTGTGGTGACCGGTGCCAGCGGCGGTATCGGCCGCGCGACCGCGGTGGCCTTCGGCCGGCGAGGGGACAGGGTAGCGCTGCTGGCCAGGGGCGAAACCGGTTTGGCGGCCGCGGCCGAGCAGATTCGTCGGGCGGGCGGTACCGCTCTGGTCGTGCCCACCGATGTGGCCGAGAGCGAGCAGGTGACAGCGGCGGCCGAGCGGGTCGAACAGGAACTCGGGCCGGTCGATGTGTGGGTGAATGTCGCGTTCACTTCCGTGTTCGCACCGTTCGACGAGATCGAGCCCGCGGAGTTCCGGCGGGTCACCGAGGTCTCCTACCTCGGCTACGTCTACGCCACGATGGCGGCTCTGAAGCGGATGAAGGCCCGCAATCGAGGCACGATCGTGCATGTCGGGTCGGCGCTGGCGTATCGCGGCATCCCGCTGCAGAGCGCCTATTGCGGAGCGAAACATGCCATCCAAGGTTTTCACGAGTCGTTGCGATGCGAACTGCTGCACGAGCGCAGCGGGGTGCGGGTGACCATGGTGCAGATGCCCGCGGTGAACACGCCGCAGTTCTCATGGGTGCTGTCGCGGCTGCCGAAGCAGGCTCAGCCGGTGCCGCCGATCTACCAGCCGGAGGTCGCCGCCCGCGCTGTGCTGTACGCCGCCGACCACCCGAACCGACGCGAATACTGGGTTGGCGGCAGCACCGCGGCCACGCTGGCCGCCAATGCGATCGCGCCGGGCCTGCTCGATCGTTATCTAGCCAAAACGGGTTTCGATTCCCAGCAGACCGATCAACCCCGCGACCCTGAGCAGCCCGAAAATCTGTGGCATCCCGCCGATGGCGAGCAGGGCAGGGACTTCGGCGCCCACGGCATCTTCGATGCCCGGTCCACCGGACACAGTGCGCAGTTGTGGGCCGGTCAGCACCACGGCGCGGTGGCCGCTGCCGTCGCCGGGGTCGCTACGGCGGCGCTGGGCCTGTGGTCCCGTTCGCGCCGGTCCCGGCTGTGAGCGCCCGCGCATCCGGTTCGGCGGTCCGGCGGAGCCGGCTGGCGGGCATCGTCGCCGGCGTATGCGGTGTGATTCTGCTGAGCGCTCCCCGCCGGTTCGTCGGCCCCGCCCCGAGGGCCGTGACCGTGGCGCGGCTGCTCGGCGCCCGATACGGCGTGCAGGGCGCAATGCTGCTGGTGGTGCCTCGACCGCCGGTCCGCGTCGTGCGCGCGGTGGATGTCCTGCACGCCCTGAGCATGCTCGCATTCCTCGGCTCACCCCGATACCGGCGCCCGGCCCTGGCCAGCGCCGCGTTCTCGGTCGGCCTGACGCTGCTGGCCCGGCCGAGCAACCGTCGGTGATCGCCTCGGACCGCACCGACACGCCGTGCGAAAAGGTGAGCCGTGGGGCTCCGATGTGGTGACCAGGACGCTGACCGCGTGACGGATCGGATCGAATAATCGCTGGTAGAGGTGCTCGCCCGTGTAAGATTCGTCCTGCTTGGTCGAAATGGATGATGCCGCGGCTGGAGCCGGTGGGTACTCGGCCTTCCGTGTTCGTGCGTAGCCCGGTTGTGTAGTGGCAGTACGGCGGCGCATTTCGAGTTGTCCGATGGCGTCCGCGGTAGCCGACAAATGGATACTTCGCTGACGAGGGAAGGCTCGTATGCAGATTCCGGCTGCGCGAATCCTGTTCACCGACGATGATCGAGACGAAATCGCCCGTCGTGTCACCACCGCGCTGAGCACCGGTGCGCTCACTCTCGGGCCCAATACGCGAGAGTTCGAATCCGATTTCGCCGCCGCCCACGGCGCCCCCTATGCGGTCGCGGTCAGCAGCGGAACCGCCGCGTTGGAGATCATCCTGCGCAGCGTCGGCGTTGCCGGACATGACGTCGTCGTGCCGGCGAATACCTTCGCCGCCACCGGATTTTCGGTGCTGCGCGCGGGCGGCAACCCGGTCTTCGCCGACGTCGATCGCGATACCTTCGCGCTGTCGCCCGCGACCGTGGAGGCTGCGCTCGGACCCGACACGGCGGCCGTCGTGCTCGTCCATATCGGCGGATTGGTCTCGCCCGATGCGCCGGCCCTGCGGGAGCTGTGCGACGAGCGGGGGATCGTGCTCGTCGAGGATGCGGCGCATGCCCACGGCTGTAGCTACGGTGGGCGGTTCGCGGGCTCCTTCGGCGTCGCGGGTGCTTTCTCGTTCTATCCGACGAAGGTGCTGACCAGCGGCGAGGGCGGAATGATCGTGACCGCCGACGAGCGTATCCGCGACGAGGCCGTGATCTACCGAGACCAGGGCAAGGCCGGCTTCCTCGGAAACGTGCACATCCGTGAGGGGTATGCCTGGCGGATGAGTGAGCTGCACGCTGCGGTCGGCCTGGTTCACCTGCGTCACCTTCCCGAATTTCTGCGGGTGCGCCAGGCCGCGGCACACCGCTACGACGCGGCGATCGACGCGATGGACGGATTCGAGCGGCTCGCCATCGCTCCCGAAGGGCGCAGCAACTACTACAAGTACATCGTGTTGCCCACCGACGACATCGACCGGGCGCAGTTCAAGAAGGCGGTCAAGGAACGGTTCGAGGTCGCGCTGACCGGTGAGGTGTACGAGGCGCCGCTGCATCGGCAACCGGTGTTCGAGCGCTTCGGCGGCCGCCGGCTCGAGGTTGCCGACGATATCTGTGCCCGGCACATCTGCCTGCCGTTGCATTCCGACATGACCGATGCCGAGGTCGATCATGTGCTGGCTGCGTTGTGCGAGGTCCGAGACACACTGATGGGAGGCTGAACAAGACATGCGGATCGGAGTGACAGGCGGCTCCGGCTTCATCGGAGCCCACGTGATTCACCGGCTCGCCGAATCCGGACACACGGTCTACGCCCTGGATACGGTCGCCCCGTCGAGTCCGGACCCTCGAGCGCGATTCCGCCGGGTGGACGTGCTCGACTCGTCCGCCGTCGTCGGCGCCTCGGCGGATCTCGAGGTGATCTTCCATTTGGCCGGCATGTCGAATGTCGATGTGGCGCATCGCGATCCGCTGCGGACGGTGCGATTGAACGTGGACGGCACCGCCAACATCCTGGACGCGGCCCGCGTGCACGGCCTGCGCCGAGTCGTCTTCGCCAGCACCGTATGGGTGTACGGGGCCGCCTTCGACGTCTCGGACGGAACGCGGCCGCTGACGGAGGCGGCGCCGATGGCGTTGGCCAAGGCCGGCCACATCTACACCTCGACGAAGATCGCCGCGGAGATGCTGATCCACAGCTACGCCGAGACCTACGACGTGCCGTTCACGATTTTGCGCTACGGCGTGCCGTATGGGCCCGGCATGAGAGACGAACTCGTCCTGGCCCGATTCGTTCGCAAAGCCATCGCGGGTGAGCCGCTGACTGTCGCCGGAGACGGCAAACAATTCCGCAACTACGTTTTCGTCGAGGACCTCGCCGACGCGCATGCACGGGTGCTCGACGACGCTGCCGAGAACCAGGTGATCGCGCTCGAAGGCAGCGAGCGGGTGAGTGTGCTCGATATGGCGGAGGCGGTGCAGGCGCGTTTTCCCGGTACCCCGATCGAGCATGTTCCGGCGCGGCCGGGTGATTTCCGGGGCATCGACGTATCGAACGCCCTGGCCGACAAGCTGATCGGGTGGCGACCCACGACCTCGTTCCAGGACGGCGTCCGGCGATACGTCGAGTGGTATCTGGCGGAGCATCCGGACACGGCCGCGGCCCGCGGAAACGGGTAGCTATGTCGACTCCCTCCGCGCTGCTGCTGTCCGGCTCGCTCGGTATGGGACACGATGTGATGGCCGACGCATGCGCGGTGTCGCTGCGCCGGCGCGGCTGGGCGACCGACACGGTCGACAGCATGCGCATGATGGGAAACCGTCGAGGTGGACTCGGCGAGAAGGTGTTTCGCGGCATGCTCGCCGTGCCCGGCCTGTACGACGCCTTCCACTTCGGGCCACTGCGCTCCGGGGGCCGGCTGGCCCGGTTCATCGACGCGGCATCGTGCCGCTACCTGGTTCCGGCCCTGGACGCGCGGCTGCGCGACCGGCCGGTGCAGTTGCTGGTGTCGGTGTTCGCCACCGGCGCCGCCGCGGCCAGTCGGATCAAGGATCGTCATCCCGATGTGGTGAATGCGGTGTTCTGCACCGACACCTGCCCGCATCGGTTGTGGGTGCATCCGAACACCGATCTCTACCTGGTGACCTCGGACCCGGCGGCCCGCTACATCCGGCGCTTCGAACCCGGCGCGGAGATCGCGGTGGTACCGGCGCCGGTACGCCCGCAGTTCTACCGGGCGCCGCCGCAAGCCGAGGCGCGGGACGCGTTGGGCGTGCCCCGGAACGCGAAATGCGTGCTGCTCATATCGGGGGCGTGGGGTATCGGTCCGCTGGCCGAGGCGGCCGACCTGATCGCGCGCGCGGGCGTTCACGTGCTGGTCGTGGCGGGCCGCAATGCCGGACTGGAAGCGCGGCTGCGGTCGATGGCCGCTGGAACGGAGCGGATCGTCCCCTTCGGTTTCACCGACGAGATTCCCGTGCTGATGTCCGCCGCCGATCTCGTCATCACCTCGTCGGGGGATACCTGCGCCGAGGCGAGAGTGATCGGCCGCGACTTGCTGCTGCTCGACGTCGTGCCCGGACACGGTCGAGACAACCTCCATCAGGAGCTCGTGCGTGGCGCTGCCGCGGTGACCTCCGCGCAACCGGAGGCGATCCGGCGTTGCGTTCTGGCTTGTCTGGAGCGAATCGAACCACCGCCGACTCGAATTGCCGTCGAACCCGAGGCGTGGGAAGAAGCGTTCGGCGCCACGCTGGACCGGGTCGGGCTGGGCGGCCGGGCGTCGGCGCCGTGAATCAGTCGCTGACTTACGGGTTGCCGGCGGTGGTCGTAGCCGCGGCGCTGTACGGGTGCGCGCCGGCAATCCAGGCCACGGCGGCGCGGCGGACCGCGCACGGCGGCGGCCTGGGACTGCTGTTGCTGGCGCGGCTCGCCGTGCGGCCGCTGTGGCTGTTCGGATTGGCTTGTGAGATGGGCGGTTTCGCGGCCGAGGCATACGCGTTCTCGGTGGCGCCGGCGACTCTGGTCGCGCCCTTGCTGACCCTGGACATGGTGTTTCTCGTTGTGATTGCCCGCCGCGGTCTCGATGAACGGCTGGCGGCGGTGGGGCGCTACGGGATCGTCGCGATGGTGCTCGGCACCGGCCTGATGGCGTATGCGTTCAACGACGAATCGGCACTCGGTTCGCCCGCGTCGAACGTAGAGATGCTCCTGTTCGTCGTTGGCGGCGTAGTGGCCGCCGCGGCCGGGGCGGTCGTGGGGGACCTCGGTACCAGGACCCCACGACCATGGGTCGCGGCGCTCGGGTTCGGCACCGCGGCGGGAATCGCCTACGGCATCGCAACGGTCGCGACACGCCAGGTCGGACTCACTTTCGAGCTACACCGTCCCTGGACGATGCTCGCCACGCCGACACCGTATGTCCTGGCGGTATGTTCGGTGCTCGGGATCAGCCTGCTACAGCGCGGTCTGCAGGCGGGCGCCGCGGTCCTCACATTTCCGGTCGCCAGCTTTCTGTCCTCGTTCGTTCCCGTCGTGCTCGGTGTCACCGTGCTCGGTGACGAGATCCCCGGAGGCGGCGCGGGCGCCGCCTTCGTCCTCGCGTTGCTGGCGGTATCTGTCGGTGTGACATGTCTCGGCCGCGATCGCGCGTCGGCCGCGCGCAGGCTCGAGGCAGAGACCGACCCGACCCCGAGGAGGGTAGGGTGAGCTGGCTGGTGACCGGTGGTGGCGGTTATATCGGATCGCACGTGGTGCGCGCGCTCCGCGCGACCGGCCGGTCCGTGGTCGTCCTCGACGATTTCTCGACCGGTCGCCGCGCTGCGATACCCGATGATGTCGCGACGGTCGCGGCGTCGGTCACCGACTTCGCGGCCATGACCGCCGCACTGCGCGACCACGAAATCACCGGAGTCGCCCACCTCGCCGGCCGGAAATCGGCAGTGGATTCGATGTCCCACCCGCTCGAGTACTACGAGCAGAACACCGGCGGAACCCGCACCTTGCTCGCCGCGATGCGCGCTACCGGCGTCGAACATCTCGTATTCTCTTCCAGCGCAGCGATATACGGCTCGCAGGTCGGAAACGGTTCGGTACGCGAACAGACACCGCCGTGCCCGATAAACCCGTACGGGCGCAGCAAGCTCGCATGCGAGTGGATCGTCGCCGACGCCGCCGCGGCGTTCGACGCGCTGAGTTCGACCGTACTGCGCTATTTCAACGTCGCGGGGGCGGGCGGCCCGGGGCTCGGGGATCGAAACGCGACCGGCTTGATTCCCAATGTGCTGCACGCGATTTCGACCGGCCGGCCGCCGGTCGTCTTCGGTGCGGACTACCCGACGCCGGACGGATCCTGCGTCCGCGACTTCGTACACGTGCTCGATGTCGCGAACGCACACGTCAGCGCGGTCGAACGGCTCGAGTGCGGCGGGACGGGGAATTCGGTGTACAACGTCGGCACCGGGCGCGGGTACTCGGTATTCGAAATTCTCGATGCCGCCCACGCGGTGACCGGTGAGCGGTTCCGGTACGAGGTCGGCGACCGACGGCCGGGCGACCCGCCCCGCGTGATCGCCGATATCGCCAGAATCGGTCGGGAACTGGGGTGGCACGCGCGGCTGGGACTCGCTGACATGCTGGGCAGCGAGTGGGAAGCGCGAAACGCCGTGCGGGGGCGAACGAGCGCATGAAATCCGCTGTCGCGCAGGCGATGATCGCTGGTGCCGGTGCCGTGACGCTCAATGCGCTCCCATCGGTCACGGCGATCTCCGCGGTTCGCGAGCACCTGACCCCTCGCCTGTCCGGATACTCGGATACCGGCACGGTCGCATTGACCTTCGACGACGGTCCGGATCCGGCGTCGACACCGGCCGTCCTGGACGCACTGGCCACTGCCGGCGTGCACGCGACGTTCTTCCTCCTCGGATCGATGCTCGAGCGGGCACCGGCGCTCGGCGCTCGGATCGTCGCGGAAGGTCACGAGGTAGCGCTGCACGGCTGGAGCCACCGCTGCCTGCTGGCGCGCGGGCCGGTATCGACGCACCGCGACATCGCGCGCGCGTACGGCCTGATCGCGGAGACGACTCGGAGTAGACCGCTGCACTACCGACCGCCCTACGGAATACTCTCGGCCGCGGCGCTGACCACGGCCCGGCGGCTGGAAATGACGCCGGTGCTGTGGACCGCGTGCGGTAAGGACTGGATGCGGACCGCAACGCCGGACACGGTGGCACGCCGAGTGATCCGCGAACTCCGCCCCGGGGGCACCATCCTGCTGCACGACTCCGACTGCACATCGGCGCCAGGCTCGTGGCGCGCGACCCTGGAGGCGCTGCCGCGAATTTTGACCGAGTGTGCCGAGCGTGATCTGTGTGTCGGCTCTCTGGCGGAGCGGACCCGCACCCAGGGGAGTGAGGCCGACAGCCGCACGGGGAGCTGATCGCTACCATGGGGCCACCCCTGATGCTGGACCGCGGAAGTTCGACGGTCAGGTGTCGAGCAGTTCTCGGGCGAAGAGGTCCTCGATCGCCCACTGTCGCGAGGACAGTCCCTGTTCGGCGTGGTAGCGCAGATAGGTGTCGAGGGTGGGGCGGTTGGCCGCGATGCCGTAGGGCCACCAGTCGTCGCCGAACTGCTCGGCGTTGCGTTCGACGAGTGCGTTGAACCACGGCACCATGGTCTGCACCTCGTAGAGGCGGCGATTGCACCGATAGTATTCGGCCGCAGTGTCTTTCGCCTCGTTGAAGACGCGGAAGATTTCGCGCGCGAGGCCGGGACGTTCGCGCAGCAGGTCGCGGCGCACGACGATGACGTGCATGATCGGGAAGATCCCGGTGCGCCGGTGATACTCGCGCTCCAGGAGTTCGGCGTCGGGAAACAGGCGGGCGACGTTCGGTGATCCGTCGAGTACGCACTGAGGGACGTTCGCCGAGAACAGGGCGTCGATCTCGCCCGCGTCCAGCATCGCGCTCAGACAGGCGCCCTCGGGTGCGGCGGTCACGTCGACGTCGGCGGGATGCGGGTGCGGTACGAAATCGAAGGGGGCCATGGGTTTGTCCAGTCCGCCGATCACCCAGCGGCTGCGTTCCGGGTGAAAGTCGTAATCGTCGGCGAAGATGCCTTTGGCCCACACGCCGGAGTCCTGACCGTAGGTGCCGAACTCCCCGATGGTGCGCCCGGCGAGCTGTGCGGGGCGAGTGATACCGGCGTGGACGTTGACGAAGACGCAGGAATGACGGAACACCCGGTTCGGGAAGATCGGCAGCGCCACGTACGGTAGGCCCGCGTCGAGCAGGCGCAGGTAGAACGTGAGTCCCAGTTCCGCGATGTCGTATCCCCGGTCGCGGATCGTCCGTTCGAAGATCTCCGGCAGGGTGGCCGCGGTGTGCATGGTGAGCGCGCTGCCGTCGACGGTGGTGGTCGCATCGAACAGTGCGCGGGTGGTGTCGTAGCGGAAGCAATCGGCGGTGAGCGTGTCGTCGGTCATGAGCGTGAATCTCCTTTCGGTTCTGCGCTTTCCACGGTGGCCGGTGGACGTACAAGGTGTCCAAGTCCCGCTCCGCATCGTCGATACCCTCTCGGTATCGTGCGTGGGGTGGATCTTCGCCTGCTCCGGTACTTCGTGGCCGTCGCGGAGGAGCGCCATGTCGGCCGGGCGGCGCACCGCCTGCACATGACCCAACCGCCGCTGACCCGCGCGATCCGCGAACTCGAGGACTACGTGGGTGTGGCGTTGTTCGAGCGCACGCCCAAGGGTGTCGTCCCGACTGCGGCCGGATCGGTGTTGTACGAGGAGGCGTGCGCCCTGCTGCGCCGGGCCGACCGCATCCGCGAGCGGGTGACCACCGCGGCCGGCACCGCGACACTGACCATCGGGACACTGGCCGATACCGCCGCCCACGTCGACAGCCGGCTGGTGGCCGCGTTTCGCGCCCGCCATCCGCATGTGCAGGTCAGGATTCACGAAACCGATCTCGGCGATCCGACGGCCGGGCTGCGCGCCGGGCTCGTGGACGTGGCGCTGACCCGAACTCCGTTCGACGCCAACGGAATCGGCATGCGTGTGCTCCGCTCGATACCGGTCGGTGTGGTGATGCGCGAGAACGATCCCCTCGCCCACCGTTCGTCGGTCACGGCGGACGATCTGACCGACCGCCGCTGGGTGCGGCTGCCCGCCGAGACCGACCCGGCGTGGACCGCGTACTGGACGTGCGGCACACCCGATGGCGCCGCGCCGGAACTGCGCACGATCCAGGAATGCCTGCAAGCGGTCCTCTGGAACGGGACCTCGGCCCTCGCCCCGCTCGACCAGCCACTACCCGCCGGGCTGGTGACCGTCCCGTTTCCCGATCGCCCGCCGAGCCGTCTGGTCGTGGCATGGTCGAAAACCGCTCGCAGCCCGCTGATCCGCAGTTTCGTCCGGACAGCCGCGGGGGGATATGGCGCCCCGGACGACGGCGCCTGAACGTACCGGCGCGCGGGCGGTGCTGAATCGAGAACTAGCGGATGATCTCGTGGACGAACGTACTACGAGAACGCCGCCACAACTTGACCGTCGGATTCGATGAAATCGAGTTGCTCTAGGTAGTAAGTCGAGATCGAATCGAGCGCACCGCGGTCCGGTGCGGCCCCCTCGCTATCGGCGTTCGAACCGTATTGTCCAGGGAGTGGCCAACGCCGAGCAGATCGTACGACTCGCCCAGGGCAACGCTGCTGTCACCATCGACCCTCGCAACGGATGCCGGATCAGCGGCATGACCGTTGACGGCATCGAATTGCTCCGCCAGGGAACCGAATACGGCGCCTTCCCGATGGTGCCCTGGTGCGGCCGCCTCGCTTACGGCCGCTTTCGCAACGGTGGCGTCGTCCACCAGATGCCGGTCAACCACCCGCCGCACGCCATCCACGGCACCGGACGGGACTCCGCCTGGACCACAACCCAGGCAGACGACACATCAGCTGCATTCACCGTCGACCTTGCCGACCCGTGGCCTTACTCCGGCCGCGTCACGCAGCGGGTCGAACTCGGCGAACACTCTGTGACACTCAGTCTGGGGATCGAAGCCTCGGCGGATTCGTTCCCGGCGCAGGCCGGCTGGCATCCCTGGTTCCTGCGCAACCTCGGCAAGGGTGGCGATGTCGAGATCGACTTTCACGCGTCGTGGCAGGAATCCCGTGGCCCGGACTACCTGCCCACCGGTGAGCGCATCGAACCCCTGCCCGGTCCCTGGGACGACTGCTTCGGGATGCCCGACGGCGTCGACGTCACCCTCGCGTGGCCTGGTGCTCTCGAACTGAAGGTCACCAGCGCCGCCGAATGGGTCGTCATCTACGACCAGCAGCCCGGGGCGGTTTGCGTCGAACCGCAGAGCGGGCCACCGAACGGCCTCAACACCCTGCCGCGGCTGGTCACGCCCATCGACCCTCTCGAGATCTCCATGACCTGGAGTTGGCAGCGCCTGACATAACAGGGCCGAACGACTCGGCAGCCGGCGGCATGTCAGGGCCGGCTTCGGCCTTTGGTCTGGCCTTCGGCTTCCTGGATCCGGCGTGCGACTTCGCCGAGGCCGTCGGCGAGGGCGGTCAACTGTGTCGGTGTGAGAACGTCGATCAGCAGATCGCGGACCAGTGTGACGTGCCCGGGGGCGGCTTGTTCGAGTGCGCGGCGGCCCTTGTCGGTCAGGGTGGCGGTGACGCCGCGGCTGTCGCCGGGAACGGTCCCGCGGCAGACCAGCCCGGCCTTCTCCAGCTGATCCACCTGATAGCTCAACCTGCTCTTGGAGTTGATCAGCGAGTCGGCGAGCGCGGTCATGCGGAGGGTGCTGTCAGGGGCGTCGGCCAGCCGGACCAGCACCTCGTATTGCCCGTGGGACAGTCCGGCATCGCGTTTGAGCTGGCCGTCGATCTCTCGCTCGAGCAGCGCCCAGCCGGAGAGCAGCGCCTTCCAGGCGCGCATTTCCTGGTCGTCGAGCCATCGCACGGGCTCAGTCTACCCATCTTGTTCGAATTTGAATAAAGGCGTACTATCGCCGCATAAGGTTCAAATTTGAACAACAGGAGGTGTGATGACTGCCGAGCGGACAGACCGGATGCCGGTTTTGTACTTGTCGCACGGTGCGCCACCGCTGGCCGACGACCCGATCTGGCCCGAACAGCTGGCGCAGTGGTCGGCGGCATTGCCGAAACCGAAAGCGGTGCTGATGGTTTCGGCACATTGGGAAGACGCGCCGGTAACGCTCGGGGCAACCGAGACGGTTCCGCTGGTGTACGACTTCTGGGGCTTCCCGCAGCACTACTACGACGTTCGTTATCCAGCACCGGGCGCGCCGGAGTTGGCGGCGCAGGTTCGGAAGTTGGTGCAAGGTCCGGGGACGGCGGTGCGGGAAGCGCCGGACCGGGGCCTGGATCACGGTGCGTACGTGCCACTGGTGGAGATGTATCCGGAGGCAGACGTTCCGGTGCTGCAGATGTCGCTGCCCACTCTCGATCCCGCGGAGCTGATGGCGCTCGGGCGCAAGCTCGCTCCGGTTCGGGACGAGGGCGTACTGATCGTGGGCAGTGGATTCTTCTCGCACAATCTGCGGGCGCTCACCGAAGACGGCTCCGTGCATCCGGTGATGGCCGAATTCGACGAGTGGGGCCACGGCGTGCTCGCCGCGGGCGATATCGATGCCCTGCTCGACTTCGAGAACAAGGCCCCCGCAGCGCATCTCGCGCACCCGCGCACCGAGCACTTCGTCCCGCTGTTCGTCACCCTCGGTGCGGGCGAAGCCGACCTCGCCACCCAGCGCAGCGTCATCGACGGCTTTTGGCGCGGCCTCGCCAAACGCTCCATCCAACTCGGCTGAATCACTCACCCCGACAATAGGAGTTTCCATGACCAGCACCACCGCGACCGCCCCTGTGGCGTACGCCTCCAGCCAGGTCGGCTATGACACCGGGCTGCTGGTGTTGCGTCTGGTGATCGGCCTGGCCGTCGCCGCGCACGGCACCCAGAAGCTCTTCGGCTGGTTCGGCGGCGGCGGCATCTCCGGCACCGGCCAATTCTTCAGCGCCAGTGGCTATCCCGCGAGTGACGCCATGGCGGCGGTTGCCGGGCTCAGCGAAACCCTCGGCGGTCTCGGCCTGGCACTCGGTCTGCTCACCCCGTTGGCGGCGGCCGCCGTGCTGGGCGTCATGATCAACGCCATCGAGGTGCACGGAACCGGTTCGTTCTTCGCCCCCAAGGGTTTCGAATACGAATCGACCCTCGCCCTCGCCGCTGCCGCGCTCGCCCTCACCGGACCCGGCCGCTTCTCCGTCGACCACTACCTTCCAGTGCTGCGCACTCACCGGCTCGTGTACGGCGTGGCGGCGATCGTGCTGGCCGTAGTCGCCGCGAGCATCGTGCTGCTGGTACGCAACTGACCTGCCGTCACTGTTCGGCTTCCGTCCCGGGACCGGGCATACCGCCCCGGCGCCGAAGCGGCCGCCCTGGCACCGCAACGAATCCGGCGCCTCGGTCGGTGCTTCGACCTTGCCGGGACGGACTGTGAAGATCAGCCGAGTGTGAACGTCCTGGCGCGGATGCGGCGCCGGCTGGGAGAGTGTTCCCCATGGAGAACTTGCGGGACGCCGAGCGCCGACTCCAGAGCGCGCAGCTCGCCGGAGATGTCGAGGCGCTGGATCGGCTGCTGGATGATCGGCTGATTTTCACCTTCGGTGCGAACGTTCAGACCAAGGCGGACGACCTGGAGCTGCACCGCACCCGAGCGCAGGTGGTGACGAAGGTGACCGAGGAGGAGTTGACCGTGCTCACCGACGGGCGTACCGGGGTGACGTGGTTTCTCGGCACGATCGAAGGGACCGTCTCCGGTACGCCGTTCGCGGCCAGGATGCGCTACACCCGCACTTGGCTGTACGACGAGACCCACGGTTGGCGAATCATCGCCGTGCACGCCAGCACGACTGATTGACGCAGCCGAGCTGCACTTTCGCGACCGTGTGCCAGCCCTTCCAGAGATGATGTCCGCCGGCAGTTGGCATCGAGTCCTACTGCTACCCAGTTACTTTCGTTCCTGCCGAACCGGCTGATGGGGCGTTAGCCTTGCGCGAGTTCGTAGCTGTAGTACACCAGGCCGTCACCGAGCTGTCGGGTGTCGACCAGGTGTAGCGGCTTCTTGGCGCCGCCCTCGTCGAACAGCCGCCGGCCGGTTCCCACCACCACCGGAAAGACGACCAGCCGCAGTTCGTCGAGCAGGTTGTGTTCGATCAGTGTGCGTCCGAGCCGGTAGCTGGCGTAGATCAGGATGTCCCCGTCCACTGTGTCCTTCAGCTCCGAAACCTCCTCGACCGCGTCGCCGCGCAGGACGGTGACGTTGCTCCACCGAGGGTCCTCGACAGTCGAGGACACGACGTATTTGGGCATGCTGCGCACCCTGTTCGCCCACTCGGGGCCCACACGGCCCTCCGCCAGGTTCTGCTCTGTCATCCGGTCCGCGAACCACTCATTGGTCCGCCCGCCCAGGAGCAGCACCTCGGCGTCCAGCGCCTCCCGCGTCTCACGGACGGTCCAGTCTTCGAGGTCCTTGGCTCCTACGAACTGGTGGAACCAGCCGCCGTGTTCGAAGCCCTCCGCGCCGTCCGGGTCTTGGACCACTCCGTCGAGTGTGACGTTCGAGGTGAGGACGATCTTTCCCATTTCCGTGCTCCTTTGACGAGGTTGTCGGTTGTCACGGGTGTGGACGCCGCGACATCGGAAAAGGGGGTGATGCCCGAGCGCCCCCTTCGCGCAGCGGCCGGCGTCCGTACAGGATGGAACCGCACACGCGGAGAAAGGTGGCCGGAGTGGAGCTGGCGAAAACAGACCTGATGTCGCGGGCGCGGGCCGGCGACGGCGAGGCGTTCCGAGCGCTGACCGAGCCGCACCGTCGCGAGCTACAGGTGCACTGCTACCGGATGCTCGGATCGTTTCAGGATGCCGAGGACGCTCTTCAGGACACCATGTTGGCGGCGTGGCGGGGCCTCGACCGATTCGAGGGCCGCGCCTCGGTTCGCACGTGGCTGTACCGCATCGCGACCAACCGGTGTCTCGACGCGTTGCGCGCCGAACACCGGCGTCCCGCGAAGCAGTGGGACGTTCCGGGAGTCGAACCGCCGGAACCGACGGGTTTCGGCGAAATCCATTGGCTCGAGCCCTATCCCGACACCCTTCTGGACGGCGCGATCAGTGTGCCGCTGGGTCCGGAGGCCCGCTACGGGCAATCCGAATCCATTTCCCTGGCGTTCGTGACCGCCCTGCAGATTCTGCCGCCTCGCCAGCTCGCCGTTCTCATCCTGCGCGACGTCCTCGGATTCCACGCCAACGAAGTAGCCGACATGCTCGATACGACCGTCGAATCGGTCAAAAGCGCCCTCAAACGCGCACGGGCGGGCATGCGACATCGACTTCCGGTGACGGCTGCCGGAGCCCAGCCGCCCGCCGCCGGCTCGCCTGCCGAGAACGCGCTCGCGGCGAAGTTCGTCAGCGCCTACGAATCCGCCGACATCGATGCGTTGGTGGCGCTGTTGACCGACGACGTCTTCATGTCGATGCCACCGATTCCGTTGGAGTACCGGGGCCGAAACAGCGTGGCCCGCTTCTGCGCCCTCGTTTTCGGCTCGGGACGGAGATTCGAACTGGTGCCGACGCGAGCCAACGGTCAACCGGCGTTCGGTGTCTACCTGCACACCCCCACCGGTAGTCAGGGAGTCGGCCTGTTCGTGCTCACCCTCGCCGGCGGCCGAATCAGCGCCATGACCCGCTTCGAGGAGAACGTCCTCCCTACGTTCGGGCTGCCGCTATCCCTGCCACGTGCACGGTAGAACGCCGTCGACTCATGCCGGCTACCGCCGCACATCCCGGACCCCGGCCGGGCAGGATTCGGGCGATCCGATGACGTTGGCGCACACCGACGCAGCCGCCCCCCCTGACCGGGTATCTTCACGACCGTGACCTGTCCGACGTGGTCCCTGGTTCAGGTCGCGGGTACGCTCGGGCCGCCAGGGCAACCACCAGCGGCTTTGTCCCGCAGCAGAACTCAAACAGATCTCTCACCACGCGCTACGCCATATCCGTTGGATATTCGGCTATTACCACCGGAACCGACTGTGGTTCAAAGAAATTCGGAAGGAGCTCGGGGATGCACGCATCGGTTTCCCGGCTGAAGGGGATCATGGCGCCCTCACCGCTGCCCGAAGCGGTGTCGCCGCCGTGGGACGACATCGAATCGGCCTGTGGGGTCCGGCTGCCGTCGGACTATCGGGATTTCATCGACAACTACGGCAACGGCAGGATCGGCGAGCTGTACGTGCTGTACCCGGCGTCCCGTCGGCTCAATGGTGAGGTTCGGCTCACGTCGCTGATCGACAATGCCCAGGATCTGGTTGCCAACCAGGTTTTCGACTACGACGACGACGGCAATCCGCTCGTCGGTTATCCGGAGCCCGGTGGCCTGCTCCAGTGGGGTGGCAGTACCAACGGCGACATGTTCTTCTGGGTCACCGAAGGTGAGGATCCCGACGGTTGGACGGTGCTCGCGCATCTCCACGGCCCCGCGGTCTGGGCCCGGTACGACGGTAACATGGTCGACTTTCTGACCGAACTCGTGACCGGTGAATACCTTTATGCCCGTTCGGTACTCGGCTCACACGCCGGACACGTGCTGTGGACGATGATCAGCGACTGGAAACACCGCTACGGCGGGCCCCCGGAGGCTTCCCTCCATGGCGGCGACGATCGGGCCGGTGTGCAGGTGAGCGCAGGTTCACCGTTGCCGTGGGGCCGTGTCGAGATTTCGGGTGGTGATCAGGACGTCTTCGGGCGAACCGGCGAAGTCGTCCCGCTGATAGCCGCCGACGGTGCGACGAGGATCCGGCTCGGTGGCGGCGGCCTCGCGCCCGGAATCGCCTATCGGCTGTTCGCGTGGGCACACACGGACGAGGACGCCGAGGCCGATCTGCTCGAAATAGTCTGCGACGGAATGATTGTCGCCCGCGGAACCCTGTCGGAGTCGCCACGGTCGCGCATGGCGGAGGGCCGGATTCTCGTCCCCGCCAACACGCCGGACGCGGTGGTACAGATCCGTGTCCGCAGCGAGAAGCCGGCAGTCACGCTACGCACCTTCTACCTGACCATCAACGGGACACTGGGAAACTGACTGGCCTCAGGCGTCCGCTTCCATCTCAGCGAGGGCCTCGTGCAGTTCTTTCCACCTTCTGTTCCGGTCTCGGGGTTTCACAGATCGATGCTCTGGCCAGGGGGCAAGACCGTGATTTCGATGCCGGTCAGGCCGGCCAAGAGGGTTCGGGTGGAGGTTTGGCCGAGTTCGCTGAGCATGAGCTCGTGGATCTGGATTACCCGGCGAGGCTTGACCGCGCGCAGGTAGTCGGCCGCCTCGCCCAGTTTGGTCCAGGGCCCGCTCGTGGGCAGTAACAGGGTGTCGAGGGGCGCCTCGGGTACGAAGTAGGCGTCGCCGGGGTGGAACAGCGTCTCGTCGATGAGGTAGCCGAGATTGTCGACGCAGGGGATGTCGGCGTGAATCGTGGCGTGGCGGTCGCCGTGGACACCGACGGTGAAGCCGCCGACGCTCAGGTCGTCCCCGGTGGTGAGGATTTGCACCCGCCCGCCGTGGCTGCCGAGCTTGTCCAGCACCGCGCGCGGTCCGAAGATCCGCAGTTCCGGATCGTCGTCCAGGGCGGCTGCCAGCAGGCTGTCGTCGAAATGGTCGAAGTGCTCGTGGGTGATGAGCACTGCTGCGGCCCCCGTGACGGCGGCCTTCGCGTCGGGGGTGAACGTGCCGGGGTCCAGCACGATTCTGGATCCGTCCTTCTCCAGGGCGACGCAGGCGTGGGCGTATTTCGTCAGTTGCATGGTGGTTCCGTTCCTGCTCGGGCGTTGTCGCACGGTTCAAAGTATACAGTTTTGCTGTATATGTCGAGCGTCGTGTACTTGCTCGTGTTTGCTGTTGCTGCGGCCTTCGGCGCAGTGGGTCAAATACAGCGGGGCTGTATAGTTGATCCGTGGCGGACCGAGATCACTTGGCGGAGCGGCTGCGGGTCTCCATCGGCAGGTTCGTGCGTGCGACTCGCGCGCATGCCGACACTCTGCCGCCACCTCTTGCGGAGACTATGGGCCTGCTCGATCGTGAAGGTGATGCCTCGACGGCGTCCCTTGCCCAGTGGCGTGGGGTACGCCACCAGAGTCAGAGCCGGGCGGTAGCGGATCTGCAGGCCAGGGGGTATGTCGCCCGACGGGACGATCCCCGGGACCGCCGCGGCTTCCTCGTGACCCTCACCGAGCAGGGACGCGCTGCCCTCGACCGAGATCGGGAGGCCAGGCGCGAATGGGTTGCCGAGGCCATCGATGCTCTCCTGAGCGCGGACGAGCGGGCGCAGCTCAGCGCCGTCCCTCAGCTCTTGGACCGACTGTCCGCGTACGAGGGCGACCGTAGGTGAACTATCCGGCGCATCATTTCGAGCTTCGATCCGCCGGACGCTTGCCGCGGCCTGGGGCGGCAATGCGAAAAAGATTGTGCTGTCGGCTGATTCGTACGCTGGTGAGCAGGTGTGGTACGACGTGGAGCCCGCGATGACGGTTTACACCCTGTGAGCGGATCGGCGGTTTCACCGTGACACATCTGATCCGACAAGTCTTGCCGAGGAAGGGAGCCCCAGTGACCGCCGAGCCGTTCGAAGTCGGAATCACCGAAGCCGAGATCGCGGATTTGCGTGAACGATTGCGAAGGACGCGGTGGCCCGAGGCCGAGCCGGTGGACGACTGGTCGCAGGGTTTGCCGCTGTCTTATGCGCAGGAGCTGTGCCGTAGCTGGGCCGAGGACTACGACTTCGGGTTCGCCGAGCGGCTGAACGTGTTCCCGCAGTATCGCGACACGATCGACGGGCTGGGCATCCACTTCCTGCACGTCCGCTCGCCGGAGCCGGATGCGTTCCCGCTGGTGCTCACGCACGGGTGGCCGGGTTCGGTGCTCGAATTCCTGGAGATCCTGGGCCCGCTGACCGACCCGCGCGCGCACGGTGCGGACCGGGCGGACGCGTTCCACGTCGTCGCGCCGTCATTGCCCGGATACGGCTGGAGTGACAAGCCGTCGACGACCGGGTGGGGCGTCGATCGCATCGCGCGGGCCTGGGACACGTTGATGGTCTCGCTGGGTTACGAGCGGTACGGCGCGCAGGGCGGTGATTGGGGTTCGGCGGTGTCCGGCGCGCTGGGCGAGGTGGCGCCCGAGCGGGTCGCCGGCGTGCACCTGAACATGGGGTCCGTGGCGGCGGGCACGTTCGACGATCCGACGCCCGCGGAGCTGGCGAACCTGAAGGCCGCCAAGGAGTTCCGACGCACCGGCCGGGGGTACTCGGCGATCCAGGCGACGCGGCCGCAGACGCTCGGCTACGGCCTCACCGACTCCCCGGCGGGCCAGGCCACGTGGATCGCCGAGAAGTTCTGGGCCTGGACGGACAACAATGGTCATCCCGAGGACGCGTTGTCGCGCCAGCAGATCCTCGATGAGATCTCGGTTTACTGGTTCACCGCGTCGGCCACGTCGTCGGCCCGCCTGTATTGGGAGAGCTTCGCCGCTTTTCGCGACAAAGTCACCGCGCCGTCCGGGTTATCGGTCTACCCGCGCGACATAACCCGCCCGTCGCGGCGGGAGGCCGAGCTGCGGTTCACCGACCTGCGCTGGTTCGAGGAACTGCCGCGAGGTGGCCACTTCGCCGCGCTGGAGCAGCCGAAGTCGCTGGTCGAGCAGGTGCGTGGCTTCTTCCGCCTCTTCCGCTGACGGTCTGACCCAACCGACTGCGGCCGGCCCAGTCCGCCAGCATCTCAGGAGCGCCGCCGCGAGAATCCGGACCCACGCGTGCCCTCTCACGTCGATGACGGTGAAAATGGCGTCGGGAGTGTCGAATTCACGCATTGCGTGCCTCGCGCTGGTGTGCGGCCCTCATCGGGGTGAGCCGGGACATCGACGCCATTCCGCACATGCCCGCGTGTCACCGGTGAACATGTCGGGCGAGGACGCCGAGCAGACGGGGGACGACGACGTACACCGCGGCCGGAACCACGAACGCGGTGAGTACGAGTGCGCGCAGCACGGGATGCCAGCCGGCCGTGAACGGTGCCATCGCGGTCATTCCGAGGGCGACCATAGGGAAGATCGCGAGCCAGGTGACGGCGGCGCGGACGTGCACGGATGGGGCGGGAACGGTGGTGCTCACAGTGACTCCTCAAGACTCCAACTAGATGGTTGTAGATGTGAGTAGACACCTCCGAGAGAAATTCTGCAACTGTTTAGTTGGAGAATTTGCTAGTCTGGCCGCATGGCCTGGGACACCGAACGCACCCGACGATTGCTGCTGGACGCCGCAGTGGCGGAATTCGGTGAGCGCGGGCTGGCAGGTGCGCGCGTGGACCGCATCGCGGCCGCTGCGGGGGTCAACAAGGAGCGGATCTACAAGTATTTCGGCACCAAGGATCAGCTCTTCGCCATCGTGATCGCCCGGGAAATCGGCGAACTCGGTGAGGCGGTTCAGGTCGAAGGGGAGGGAACCGCTGCGGTGATCGGTTATGCCGAGCGGTTCTTCGATCACCTCTGCTACAAGCCCGCATTGGCGCGCCTGCTGTTCTGGGAGAGTCTGGAATTGGGGGCACCGGTGGCCGAATCCGAGCGGCGCGAGAGCATGCTGGGCAAGCTTCGAAGTATCCGCGACGCCGTGCCGGAGCTTCCGGAATCCGCTGCGAGAGAACTACTTCTGACGATTCTGTCGCTGTGTTACAGCTGGCATGCGTTGCCTACCCTGGATCGCCTGGCCACCGCCACGGAGCCCGACGCTGCCCGACGGTCGGCCCGGCGTACGGCGATCGGCGAAACGGTGGCGGCCGAGCTGGCGCTACACGTGTCCGACGACGCCTCGGTTATGCGGCAGTGGTCGGGATAGGCGCCCGCGACCCCTGGTGCGCACTGCGCAACCCGTTTCCGGATCACCGAGCGAGACATTCCGATCAGCGGCGAGCCTGCGCGGCTTACGGGCATTTCAGGATTTGGCATGCCTGGATGAAGTGTTCACGCCGGACGTCTCTTCCGTTGGAACCGCCGTTGATGATGCGTGAGACGGGATCGATGCTCGCGGGGTCCTGGGGGTGCGCGTTGTCGGCGGCGGCGTTGAGGTTGTGGGTGTTCCAGTACCACGCGGCGGTGGCGAACGCGTACTTCGGATCCGCCACAAGCTCGGGGTGATTGACGAAGTCGACACCGAGCGCCTGGCTTGCGCGTTCGTAGTTGTGGCGTCCGGTGAGTTGGAGGCCACCGCGCCCTTTGTACCTGGGGCCGTCGCCCGGTTGGGTGTTGCCGAGATCTGCCCGTCCGTTGTAGTCGCTACCGTCGCTGTATTCGGTCAACGTGGCGAAACCGGCGGTCTCCTGTCCGACCTGGGCGAGGAAAGCGGCGGCACGCTGCGGTGTGTCGATTCCGGCCGACTGCATCGCGCTGTTGATGTCCGGTAGCCAGGTGGTGACATTCGCCTGATCGGCGCCGGGCAGCGCCGCGGGGGCCGCGATGGGCGGAGGGGCCGGGGCCGCGGCGGGCTGAGGGGCCGGGCCGGGTGCCTGAGCTGCTCCGGGCGCGCCGGCTGCGGCGACGGTAGTCGCGAGCGCCTTGATATCGATCGCCTGTGCTGTGGACGACTGGCCACCGCCGGCCGTGGCGATGATGGTCGCTGCCGCGGTGGCGGCCAGCGACACGGCACCGGCGGTGCGGACGATCGAGGTCATGGATCTGCGGCGTGTGGATGTTGCGGACATGCGGTCTGATTCCTGTTCTCGACTGTTCGGGCACACAGCGGGCAGCGAGCAGCCGGGCGGGTCCGAATGAACTCGCCTCTGCACGGAGTGCTGTGGGGATGGCCTGACCCGGAACGACCGAACTGTCGCGATGCTGCGGGCGCTGCGCTGTGCCGCGCCTCGACCGGAGTCGGGCGCGCGTCCTACCGCGATCAGTCCGCCGACCGGTTTCTCACGCCGAAGGCGCGGCTAGAATTTGGCGGCGGTTTCAATTGGGAGGTGCGAATTACGATTCGCAAGGCACATTCGGACCAGGTAGCCGAACGTATATCCATACGATAACGCTCCGGCATCACTCCGACAACGACGAGACGTCGGAAGCGGAGCCGCGCGATGGTTGGTTACCACATTTTCAGGCGTCTGACCGGGGGAACTTTCCTAAACTATGTCGCCGCTCACAGTTTGCGGTTTTGTACTCCAGATCACGTTCACATCACGACGGCCGTTACGTGTTCGAGCGTCACGAGGCTGGACGGGGGCGTATTTCGCCGGCCTGGTCGGCCCTGCGGTCGGCCCTTCGCTCGCGCCTCGGCCATGTCTTCGCGGGTTCGTCAGTGGCCGAGGTTGGCTTCGAATTCGGCGACCATCGCCAGGGTTTGCAGGAAGAGATTGCCGAACGGATCGTTCCCGTCGTTGATCCGGCTGCCGAGCCCGAAACGCACCTCGCGTTCACGCAGTCGAACCACCGCTCGAATCGTCAATCATCAAGTGGCGCAACAAAGCTCAACCCGCATCGATCCGGATAGGCGCGGCGGAACAGCCGTTCGATCGAAGTCGCCGCAGCGGTAGTGATCTACTGGATTCATGGTGGCAGGGGAAACTCCGGCGACGCTCACCGAGGCACTGCTGGCGGGCCCACGGGGTCGTCGTCTTCTCCTCGAGTACGCGCGCCTCGCCGACGAGCGTGTGCGCGTCGAACACACGCAGGACTCCTTCTGCTCCGGAGTGTTCTACGCCGCTCACCAACTCGACGCGGGAAGCGGAGTCGCATGCGTCAGCTACGGACCCGGCGCCGACCAGCCCCTTCCGCGCGTTGCCCCCGAACACGTGGCGCGACTGCTGGCGGACGTGCCGCTGCCCGATGTGACGAAAAAGGATTTGCATACCGCGCTCGCGGCGACCACAGATTCCGCCCGGTACTGGCAGGAGCCCGAAGGCGAAGATGTTCTCGCCATGACGGACCCGATGCTTCCAGAACTGCGACGCGTCGCCGAACACCTCAGTGCGTCGGAGCACGCTCGGTGGTGGACCACCGGCGTTGTTCGCGACGAGCAGTGGTCCCTGAGATGGGGCAAGCGACACGACAGCGTTCCTTCGGTCGGGAAAGTGCTCACCACATGGCTGGACCGGGTCGTTGCAGAGGAGAAACGCGCGGCGCGAGAACGCCCCACCGATCCGACAGCCGCCTACTCCGGCGTGTGGTAGTCGTCGCCGCTCGGTGTTCCGTGCTCCACGCGGACACTCGATGACGGTTCGCCCGCGTCCCTGTGGTTCGTCGAAGACTCCGCGGGTGAGTATCGTGCCTGGGCTCGGCGACAGATCATCCCGGCAGACATCGATACGTTCGAAATCGACGGCGCTGCCGCCTGGGCGCATCTGTGTCAGCGGTTCCCGCTCGAGGTCACGGCGCAGAAACGCCACGACTGGTACCGCACCACGGGCCGCGACGGACGGTGGGTTCTGCCCGACTGGCATGCCGTAGCCGAGGAGTACGGGGGAGTGCACCTCACCGTCGCCGGCTATCTCGCGGCTGCGGGCATCGCTATCGATGTCGACGGTGACGCGGCGTCGGTGATCGCGGGATGGGCACCCGACGAAGCGTTCTGGCTCACCGGTGACGTCCGCGCCGACGGTGACATCGTCGAATGGGCGCGCGACGACATCAACGAGACGTGGTCCGGCATCCGAAGCGGGGCTGGTGGCCGCAGTGCGAATTCCGGCCGCAGTTGCAAGATCACGAAGTCTGCGCCAGACCCGGGATCTTCACCTTGATGGCATCCACGAACAGGATCGGGTAGACGCGGTCCAGGGGGCCGGTTCTCCCCAGTCGGCCATCCCGTCGATCACCTTGTCGGTGATGACCGAGATCGTCTGCTGTGACACCTCGGCGCCATAGCCCTCGGCAAGGTGCGCGCTGATCTCACCGTGGGTCAGGCCCTTGGCCGACAGCGACAGCACCATCTCATCCACCCCGGGCAGCCGCCGCTGGCGTTTGCGGACGATCTGCGGCTCGAACGTGCCGGCGGTGTCCCGAGGAACCTTCACCTCGATCGGCCAGAACTGTCTCCGAGGAGATCGAATACCCCAGTCCACGAGTAGACAGGGTTACCGATCGTGACTGCACCTCATGACTGCCGATTATCGGAGGCGCTGTCCACGATCCGAGAAACGGCGTTGTCCCGGGCGTAATTGGCGGGTGATCTGCTCGACCGACTCGGCGAGGACTTCGGCGAACCGGGAGCGGCTCATGCCGAATTGCACGAACAACTCTTCGTCCGGCGGGCCGCCGAAGGGGGACCACGCCTCGGCGAACTCCACGATCTGCCAGGCATCCGGCCGGGGCCCGCGCTGGGCCTGCGGTCCAGCCGGGATCCGCTCGCGCGGGTGAGGCCGTCGATGGTGCGCGGGGACGCCCCGCCCGGCGGTGATGGCCTGCCGGTTCGGTTGAAAGGTCGTCATCTTCGGTGTCCTGTTCGGTAGCGACGTGCGAATCGCACTCGGCGGGAACGTTTTCGGGTGCGGGCGGAACGCAGGCCGGCCCCGGAGAAGCGGAGGGGCTCCCCGGGGCCGTATGCGGATGCTGTCGAACCGATGGTGGAGTGGATCAGGGCAGGTCGGGGTTCGACAGGTCGGGGGTCACTGGCTTTCGGCCGTGGTCATTCCGAGGTTGCGCATGTCCGGGACGAACGGCTGGTGGGCGAGCAGGCCGCCGTCGACCCGGATCACCTCGCCGTTGATGCCGCGCGAGTCGTCGGAGGCGAGGAACAGGTACGCCTTGGCCAGTTCGGTAGGGCCGTTGAGCGTCGGGTTCATCGTGTGCCGGATGTAGATGTCCTTGATCTCCTGCGGCAGTGCCTGCGCTGGGGGAGTGGTGGTGGTGCCGGGGCAGATCGCGTTGCAGCGCACGCCCTCCTTGCCGTACTGGGTCGCGGTGTACTTGGTCAGCGCGAGCAGGGCGGCCTTCGTGGCGCCGTAACCGGTGAGGCTGTTGTCGCCGGCGAAGGCATGCGTGGAGGCGGTGTTGATGATCGAGCCACCGTGTTCACGCAGGTAGGGCAGGGTGTGCTTGGTTACCAGCATCGCGGCGCGCAGGTTGACGGCCAGGACGTTGTCCCAGGTCTCGATGGACATGGTGGCGACGTCACCGTCGTCCATGGGGAAGATGCCCGCGTTGTTGACCACGATGCCGGGGGCGCCGAAGTACTCGACGGTCCGCTGCACCAGCTGCTCGATCTCGTTCTCGTTGCGCAGATCGAGGCCGTACGCGAGGGCGGTCTTCTCGCCGTGCCGCTCGTTGAGGATGTCCGCGAGGCGCTGCGCGCCTTCGATATTGATGTCGGCCACGACCACGCGCGCGCCTTCGGCCGCCAGTTCCGTGGCGGTGGCGCCGCCGATGTTGAGACCGCCCTGCTCGACGAATGTCGCACCGGTGACGATCGCAATCTTGCCTTCTACGCGACCCATTGTTCTCTCCTGTCGAAATATGTGTTCGGAAGTCGGTTCACAGATCCAGGACCAGGCGCTCGCCCAGGCACCGGGATACACAGATGAGGATGTATTCGTTGCTTTCGCGTTCTTCGGGAGTCAGGACCTCGTCCCGGTGGTCCGGCCTCCCTTCGAGGACCGTCTGTTCACACCGGCCGCACATGCCCTGCTGGCAGGACGAGAGCACCTCGACTCCGGCGGCTTCGAGCGTGTGCAGGATGCTCTTGTCCGGCGGAATGGTGATCGTCCGATCCTGTTTGGCCAGAACGACTTCGAAGGCCGTGTCAGTGGCGGTGCGGGCGTCGGCCTTCGGCACGAAACGCTCGGTGTGCAATGCGCCCGCGGGCCGATCGCGGCAGTGCTCTTCGAGCGCTTCGAGAAGCGCGGTGGGGCCGCAGCTGTAGATCGCGGTGTCCGTGGGGGTTTCGGTGAGAACGCGGGCCAGATCGATCAGGCCGGCGCGGTCTTCGGGCCAGAACTCGACGCGATCGCCATATCGCTCGAGTTCGTCGCGGAAGGCCATGGAGTCGGCGGTGCGGCCGCCGTAGACCAGTCGCCACGTGGCGCCTTGCTCGTGGACGTGCGCGATCATCGGCAGGATCGGGGTGATCCCGATGCCACCCGCGATGAACAGATACCGCTGCGACTCGACCAGGGCGAAGTTGTCGCGGGGCGCGCCGACCCGGATCTTCGTGCCCGCACGCAGCGAGGTGTGGATGTACTCCGAACCGCCCCGGCCCTTGCCGGCTGGCTCGCGCAGCACCGCGATCCGCCACGCATCTGAATCGTGGCGATCGCCGCACAGCGAGTACTGGCGCACCGCGCCCGAGGGAAGGAACACGTCGATGTGAGAACCGGGCTGCCATGCGGGCAGCGCGGCGCCGGTCACCGGTCGCAGGGTCAGCGCTTTGACGCAGGCTGCGACATCCTCGATGCTTTCGACGACGACATCCAGATCATCGGCGGCCTCGCCTGTCGAACCTGCCGAGACTTTCGAAGGTGTCAACGACACGTTCCTTCCATCAGGACACGAGAGCGATAACTGTCAGCGATCCCAGGTGATGGGCAATTCGTCGAGTCCGAAGATCCTGGCGAATTTGACCTTGACCTCGGCCGCGGGCACCGCCAGGCGCAGCGTGGGGATCCGCTCGAGCAGCGTGGTGAACACGATGTCCAGCTCGAGGCGGGCCAGCGGAGCGCCGAGGCAGGTGTGGATGCCGTGGCCGAACGTCATGTGACGGCTGGCGTCGCGGTGGATGTCGAAGCGTTCGGGGTCGTCGAAGACGCCGGCGTCTTTGTTGGCCGCCTCGGTGGACATCATCACCAGCTCGCCCTTGGCGATCTTCTGGCCGTTGATCTCGATGTCCTCGGTGACGGTCCGGGGCAGGTTGCCGATGATGTCGAGGTGGCGCAGCAGTTCCTCGACTGCCTGCGGCATGAGCTGGAGATCGTTGCGCAGCTCGGCAAGCTGGTCGGGGTGCTCCAACAGCGAGAACAGGCCGAGGCCGATCATATTGCCGGTCGTCTCGTGTCCGGCCATCAGCAGGAAGGTCGACATGCCCGCGACGTCGATGACGGTCAGCGCACCGGAGTCGATGTGCTTGGCCAGCAGGCTGATCAGGTCGTCGCCGGGCTCGGCCTGCTTGATGGTCACCAGCTCTGCGAGGTACATCATGACCGCGCCGATCGCCGCCTCGATGTCCTCGGGAGTGCTGTTCGGGGCCAGCACGGCCCGGGTGCGTTCCTGGAAGAAATCGTGCTTGTCGTAGGGGACGCCGAGCAGTTCGCAGATCACCAGGGAGGGCAGCGGCAGGGCCAGCGCGTCCACCAGGTCTACCGGACCCTCGGAGGCCAGCATGGTGTCGATCAGCTCGTCGGTGATGCGCTGGATGGTCGGGCGCATGGCGGCCATCCGGCGCGGGGTGAACTCCTTGGCCAGGATGCGGCGCAGATCGTCGTGCTGCGGCGGGTCCATGGCGACGAAGAAGCCGGGCACGGCCTGGTCGCCGGCGTCGCCGCGGGAGGAGTCGTCGATGCCGCGAACGCTCGTGCGCGGATCGGCGAGCACGGAGCGGACGTTGTTGTAACCGGTGACCAGCCAGCCGGGCGTGCCCTTGAAGTCGACCTTGCGCAGCGCGTCGTCGGAGTAGGACTCGTACTGCTTCGACAGCGAGAACGGGCACTCGCGACGGAACGGGAACGAGGCGAGGTCGTCGGTGCCGACCTCTGCTTCGGCGGGTTGCGTTGTCATTACTGCTCCTTCGTTGGGGCCGGTGTGCCGTGGGCCGTCGGGGCCGGCGCCGCTCGATGACGAACTGAGAGCCTCCCGGTGATCCGGGGGAACCGGGAGAGCTCGCCCATCCGGTGGAATGTGACGGAGGGCACAGAGTGTGTTAGCGCTCATATCGTGACATGTCGCAAACGACTCGTCAATGGGGGTTGGTGATAAATCTTGTTCGCAGCCGCTCGCGCCGTCGGGAAGTGGCGGATGTGTGTCCGCAAAATTGCTGGTAAAAAGCGAAATTCTGGGTGAAGCGAGCGATCTTCGGTAGCCGTTCCTCGCTGTTTCGATCGGCTGCTCCGGGCCCGGCAAACGGCCGTCGTGGCCGATAGAGTTAGTGCCGATTATGAACTTATGGCTTTCTGGTTGTCGCCGTGGACGCGTTGGGCGTAGCGACAGTACGTGGCACGTCGCCTCTGCGATCCGGCCCCGCGCCAAGGCTCAGGTGGTGGGTGGCGCAGCGGAATGCCGACAGCTCGGGCAGCGGTTGCCCGAGGGTCGCTCCGAACGCTCTGAGCCGTCCGAAAGGCACTCGATCGCGCGGCCGTCCGATCACCGCAGCATCGAAACGCCGCAGCGGTGGCCCGCTGCGGCGGCAGCTCAGGACGATTCGGACCGCGCTCGGCGCGGCGTTGTCAGGCGGAGGCGCGTGCGCGCTGGAAATGCGTGAGCAGGTCCGGGTACTTGACCAGGTGTGCGCCGCCGTTGATGTCGAGGGTCTCGCCGGTGAGCCACGCGGCGCGAGCGATGTAGACCGCGGCGTCGGCGATTTCCTCCGGGGTGCCCGGTCTGCCCAGCGGAGTGTTGGCGATGTAATCGTCCTCGAGGCCGGGAACGCTCATCGAGGGGCTGGTCAACGGTGTCATGACGATACCGGGGGCGATGGCGTTGACCCGGATGCCGCGCGGGGCGAGTTCGAGCGCGGAGACCTGGGTCAGCATGGCCAGACCGGCCTTCGCCGAGCAGTAGGCCGCCATCCCGGTTCCCGGCTGCCGGGCATTGAGCGAGGACAGCGAGATGATGACGCCGCCCGCCTCCATGGCGCGGGCCGCATGTTTGACAACGAGGAAAGCGCCGGTCAAGCACACATCGACGACTCGGCGGAACTTCTCGACGGGCAGATCGGTGACCGCGCCCGCCGCGCTGACGCCGGCGCTGTTCACGGCGATGTCGACCCGTCCGTGGGCCGAGCGTGCCGTCTCGAAGAGCTCGCGGACGGAGTCCTCGTCGGTGATCTCCACCCGGGCGGAGTCATGGCCCGCGCCGAGTTCATCGGCGAGTGCGCGGGCCTGGTCGGCATTGCGGTCGGCGACGGTGACCGTCGTTCCGTCCGCGGCCACTGCGCGGGCGATCGCGGCGCCGATGCCGGAAGCGCCACCTACGACTACGGCATGACGCCGTGCTGTCTCTGACATTGCTGGGGTCCCCTTATCGGAGGGTAAAAGTGGATGTTCATCGAATGAGGCTCTGCGGCAGCACCATCGCGGTCGCCAGGGTGGTGAGCTCCTCGGCGATCCCGGGCCGCTGCCGGAACTGCGGAAGCTGCGAGATGTCGGTGACGACGCCGATCACCGCCTGGGCGAGCGCGCGGGCGTCCGCGGTCGTGAGGGCGGGTGCGAGTTCGCAGATGGCCTGCACCCACTCGGCGACGTACTCGCGCTGGGTCTCGCGCATAGCGGATTGTTCCTCGTCGGACAGGTACAGCAGGTCCGTGGCCAGAATCTGCATGATCCGGCCGTGCACACCCAGCGCCTGTCTGATGTAGGTGCGGATGAGCGCGTCGAGCACCTCGCGCGCGTCGGTCGCGTGCGCCAGGGCATCGGCGGTCATGTAGAGCAGCCCTTCGGCGCCTCGCTCCAGGATGGCGCGCAACACCTGCCCTTTGCCGGTCACGTGCTGGTACAGCGTGGCCACCGACATCTCCGAGGCCTTGGCGATGTCGTCGATGCGCACGTCGTAGAAGCCGCGCTCCTCGAACAACCTGGTGGAGGCCTCGATGATGCGCTCGCGTCGTCCTGCCGGGCGCCGTGGCACGGCGGGAGGCAGTGCGACCGCGTCCGGCGCGATGTCGGGCAACGGGCAGTCGATGATCGTCTCGGCCAGGGCCGCTTGGATTTCCATCAACCGCTCGGGTGACAGATGGCCGCGGATATCGGGCGTGTTCGAGTACATGGTGAGCACGGCGAAGCCGAGCAATTCGGCCTTACGCTCGTCTACGGCCGGATTCAGGGCGGTGATCTTCGAGGCGATGTAGTCGCGGTTGGCGGTGAAGTAGCCGCGGAACAACTCGTATTCGGCCTGGAGCAGGTGCCGACGCTCACGCCGCCACAAGGTCGCCTCGTCGCCGTTGGCCGTCAGATCACTGAGCCCTTCGAGGAACAGGTCGAGTTGCTCGCGGGGAGTCGAACCCGTCCTGTCCGCGGTTTTCTCGAGTTCGGCCACCATGTCGGTCTGGCCTTGCAGCGCGCGCACCAGGATGTTGTATTTGCCCTTGAAGTGCCGGTAGACCGCGGGCCCGGTCAGGCCGACGGCGGCGCCGATCTGGTCGATACTGACGTTCTGGTACCCCAAGTCCTGGAACAGACGCGCGGCGGCCCGTGCGATCTGCTCGGTGCGCTGGCTACCTCGCGTGGGCAGGCTCGCGGATTCACCGTCGGTGTCAGTGTTCGTCGTCGGCGTCGCCGTCGGTCGTGACATGTCAGCTCTTCCCTGTGGGCGCGATCATGCGGCTATTTTCGCATCTTGGGCATGTCATGCTCCTGGCCACGCCACAACTGCTTTTCCGGCCAGCGTCTTGGTCCCGTCCGCGAGTTCGGCCGTCAGGTCGAGATGGGCGCGCTGTTCGCCGTCGACGGTCTCGATGCCGGTGATCTCGGCGCGGAACACAGGTTCGGCGAGAACCGGTGTGATCGCGGTGAATCGGGTGGACAGTTCGAGGATGCGGCTCTGCGGCACCCAGTCGGTGAGCAGTCGGCCCAGGTAGGCCATCGACAGCATGCCGTGGGCGAAGACGTCGTCCATGCCGGAGGCCCGTGCCGAGTCGATATCGATGTGGATCGGGTTGTGGTCGCCCGAGGCGCCGGCGAAGAGGGCCAGCGTCGTGCGGGAGACGGCGCCGGGACGCAGTTCCGGAACAGACGTTGTCGTGGCGGGTGCGGGTGAGTTCACGAGGTGCCTCCGGGGTTCTTGATGACGCTGACGCTCTCGAGTTCGGCCACGACCGCGCCCTCCCTGGTCACCGTGGTGCGGCGGACCAGGAAGTCGAGCGCGCCACCAGCTTTGGAGTAGGCGTCGACGTAGGCGGAGTCGAACTGCACCCGGTCTCCGGCGTGGACGTCGGCGTAGTAGCGGAATCGCTGCTCACCGTGCAGCACGGTGCCGAGGTCGACGCCGTGGGCGGCGAGATCGTCGAAGACGGGGGAGTTCTCGAGTTCGAGGCCGAACAGGAAGGTCGGCGGGGCGAGCACATCGGGATGGCCCGCCGCGATCGCGGCGTCCCGGTCGCGGTAGATCCGGTTCTGCTCGCCGATCGCGATGGCGAACTGCTTGATCCGGCCGCGTTCGATGTCGGCGATCACCGGCGGCGTGACGACATCGAGGATTGCGTGATCGAGGGACATCAGCCCACCTTCTCGTACAGGGTCACGACGCAGGCGCCGCCGAGACCGAGGTTGTGCTGCAATGCGATTCGCGCGCCGTCGACCTGGCGATCGCCGGCCTGGCCGCGCAGCTGCCACACCAGTTCGGCGCACTGCGCCAGGCCGGTGGCGCCCAAGGGGTGGCCCTTGGAGAGCAGGCCGCCGGACGGGTTGGTCACGACGCGGCCGCCGTAGGTGTTGTCGCCGTCGAGGACGAACTTCTCCGCGGTGCCCTCGGGGGTGAGGCCGAGGCCTTCGTAGGTGATGACCTCGTTGGTGCTGAAGCAGTCGTGCAGCTCGACCACCGGGATGTCGAGCGGGTCGATGCCGGACTGTTCGTAGACCTCGGCGGCGGCCTTGGCGGTCATGTCGTAGCCGGCGACTTTCATCATGTCGGTGGTGTCGAAGGTGCCCGCCAGGTCGGTGACCATCGACTGGGCCCGCACGCGGATGCTCGCGTCCAGGCCGCGGGCGCGGGCGAACTCCTCGCTGCACACGATCGCCGCGGCGGCGCCGTTGGTGGGCGGGCAGCACATCAGCAGGGTCAGCGGGCCCCAGATCTGCTTGGAGTTCATCACGGTGTCCAGGTCGATGGGGTCGCGGAAGACCGCCAGCGGGTTGCGGCCCGCGTGCGAGCGTGCTTTCACCGAGACGCGTCCGAACACTTCGTTGGTCACGCCGTAGCGGGACATGTACTCCACGCCCGCGCCGCCGAACATCTTCGCCGCGCTCGGGGCCGGTGCGTCGCCGCCGGGCCTGGCCGCGGCGATGTTCTCGCCGCGCGCGGTCGGGCTCGGGCGGTCGGCGTAGGCGTTGACCAGTGCGCCGGGCTGCATCTGCTCGAAGCCGAGGGCGAGCACGCAGTCGGCGGTGCCGGAGGCGACCGCTTGGCGCGCCAGCCACAGGGCGCTCGATCCGGTGGAGCAGTTGTTGTTGACATTGACCACCGGAATCCCGGTCATGCCCACCTGGTAGAGGGCGTTCTGGCCCGAGGTGGAGTCGCCGTAGACGTAGCCGACGTAGGCCTGCTGGACATCGCTGTAGTCGATGCCTGCGTCCTGCAGGGCCGCGATGGTCGCCGCGGCGCCCATCTTCTCGTAGGTCTCGCTCTTGCCGGGTTTTGTGAAGGGCATCATTCCGACGCCGCTGATACAGACGTTAGTCATGGGTCCGTCCTTGCTCGAGGGGTCTGGGTCGAGGGAGTGCGCGCCCGAGGGGGTGTGCGCACCGTCGGGCCTGAGGGGACTATACATATTCACGACTAACAAATGCTGCATCATGCCTGAGAAAACTCGGCATTGACGGTGAAGTAGTCTGAAGTTAGTATTCACCCCAGTGACCGCAGTCACAGACTGTCGGTGCGAACTATTCCACGCCGGTCGACGCCGATTCCCCGGTGTCGGGCCGATGGCGGCAAATCTCAGGAGGCAGCACGTGAGCGTGCAGAAACTGCAGGACAAGGTTGCGTTGGTTTCCGGCTCGGGCCGTGGCATCGGGCGCGCGGTCGCGCTGAAGCTGGTGTCCGAAGGGGCCAAAGTTGTGATCAACGATCTCGATCCGGAGCCGGCGAAGGAGGTCGTCGCCGAGATCGAGGCGCTGGGCGGTCAGGCCGTGGCCTGCGTCGGCAGCGTCACCGACCCGGAGTTCGCCGATCGCTTCGTGGCCACCGCGTTGGACACCTTCGGCGGCATCGACGTCATCGTCAACAACGCCGGCTACACCTGGGACAACGTCATTCAGAAGATGACCGACCAGCAGTGGAACGACATCATCGACGTGCACCTCACCGCGCCGTTCCGCATCCTGCGCGCCGCACAGCCGGTGATCAGCGCGGCGGTCAAGCGCGAGCGGGAAGCAGGCTCGGTGCCCTGCCGCAAGGTTGTGAACATCTCCTCCACCTCCGGCATGCAGGGCAACCCCGGCCAGGCGAACTACTCCTCGGCCAAGGCCGGCATGATCGGCCTGACCAAGACGCTCGCCAAGGAGTGGGGGCGCTACAACGTCACCGTCAATGCGGTGGCCTACGGCGTGATCAACACCCGTCTGACCTCGGTGACCACCGAGGAGAAGACCATCAAGGTGGAGGACCGCGACATCAAGGTCGGGGTGAATCCCGCGGTGATGGAGGCGGCCACCAAGCAGATCGCGCTCGGCCGGGCGGGCACCGTCGAGGAGGCCGCGGGTGCGGTCTACCTGCTGTGCAGCCCCGAGTCGAGCTACATCACCGGCGAGACCCTGGTCTGCGGCGGCGGGCTGTGACCGAGGCTCCTGCCGTGACCGAACAGTTCGAGGACGTGCGCTACGAGGCGTCCGAGGGCATCGCCGTAGTGACCCTCGACGCCCCGCAGCGTCGCAACGCGTTCCGGGTCCCGATGCTGGTGGATCTGCTGCGCGCACTCGATCGGGCCGACCGCGATCCCGCGGTGCGCGCGGTGATCGTGACCGGCGCCGGGGAGGCCTTCTCCCTGGGCGCGGCGCTGGACGGCCCGGAGACGCTGTCGAAGGCGCTGGCCGAGGACGTCGACGGGCACACCCCCACCGGTTACCGCGAGCCCGCGGGCCGGATCAGCGAGCGGCTGTTCGCCATGCAGAAGCCGGTGATCGCCGCGTTCAACGGGCACGCGATCGGCGGCGGGGCGACGATAGCCGCGGCGATGGACATCCGCATCGGCAGCGAGAAGGCTCGGTTCGGCTTCGTGTTCAATCGCCGTGGCGTGGTGCCGGAGGGCGCGTCGTCGTGGTTCCTGCCCCGGCTGGTCGGGATCGGCCGGGCGACGGACTGGATCCTGACCGGTCGCGTGTTCGACGCCGCCGAGGCTTACGAGGCGGGCTACCTCACCCGGGTGGTCCCCGCCGATCAGGTGATGACCGTGGCGAGGGAGTACGCGAACCAGTTCGCGCGTGACACCTCGCCGACCTCGGTCGCGCTGTCCAAGCGACTGCTCGCCTCCGCGTGGCAGTACTCCCATCCCGGGCCGGCGGCCGCGGACGAATCCCGCGCGTACGCGAGCAGGGTCGATTCGGCGGACGCGCGCGAAGGAATCATGTCCTTCCTCGAGCACCGCCCCGCGGTGTTCCCTCCGCTCGACCCGTCTCCGGCCGAAAAGTTCTGAGCCCGTCCCCGGCCCGAAGGCTGCACCGAGGAGCACCATGACCAACGAACCGTTCACCGTCTGTAAGTACGGCGCCGACGCGGAGGGCACCCACGACTTCGCGGGCATCCCCAACTTCAACGAGAGCGTCTACTTCAACTTCGTCGATCCGGTCTCCCAGCTCGGCGGGCTGGTCCGGATCGGCAACCGGCCGAACCTCGGCTACAGCGAGACCTCGGTGCAGCTGACCCTGCCCGGTGGGGCTATCGCGTTCCGGGCCGGGCGCACCCCGCGCGAGACCAACGACGACTTCTCCGGTCAGGGCCTCGAGATCATCTTCACCGAACCGACTCGCAAGGCCGAGATCACCTACCGCAATACCGTTGCCCGCGTGGTCCATCCGTCGTTGATGGCCGAGCAGGGCCGCATCGCGTTGAAGAACGCGCCGTCGGAGGAATGCGAGATCTCGCTGTCCTACGAGGCGTCGAGCCCGATGTTCGTGATCAACAGCGACGGCGACGGCGACTGCACTCCGGGCAGTTCCACCATCGCCACCGACCATTACGAGCAGTTCGGGCACCTGTCGGGCACCATCCGGGTCGGCAGCCGCACCTGGGTGCTCGACAAGGTCACCTCCTTCCGCGACCACTCGTGGGGGCCGCGCGAGTGGGCCTCCTACACCGGTGAATGGGTGGCGGGCTGGCTCGCCGACGGCACCGCCTTCAGCGCCTACGGTGAATACGAGAAGTCCGGGGTGCGGGTGTCCGCCGGTGCGGTCCTCACCACCGACGGTGTCGCGCACCCGATCACCGAGTACATCGTGCACACCGACTACGCGGGCGAATCCACCTACTCGGGACGCCATGTCGGCATCATCACCGCCGAGGGCCTGCCGACGATCCTCGTCGACGGCGCCATCCGGCACTTCGTCCCGGTCACCCAGCGCACCGAGGACCGCGCCGTGCGGATGGGCCAGATGACCGTCGACCTCGCCGAGGGACACGGCGGCTGGGCGGTCGCGGAGTTCCTACGTCCGATCCGCCCGTAGGCAGTCACGCCGCGCCACCCCGACCGAACAGCCTCCGAGGAGTACGCCCATGTATCCGGGCCGCCACGCCGTCGAACATCCCGATCGCCCAGCCATCGTCATGGCCCCCGGCGGCGAGGTCCTGACCTATGCGGACCTCGACGCACGGGCCAACCGGCTGGCCGCGCTGTTGCGCGCCGAGGGCCTGGCGCCGGGTGAGCACATCGCGCTGTTCATGGAGAACCACCTCGAGATGATCGTCGCGATGTCGGCGGCCGAACGGTCGGGGCTGTTCTACACCCCGGTCAACTCGTTCCTCTCGGCCGCCGAGGCCGCTTACATCATCGACGACTCGCAGTCCAGGCTGGTCATCACCACGGTGGCGAAAGCTGCTGTCGCACAACAGTTCCCGGAACTGTGTTCGCGGGTGAGCCGGTGGCTCATGGTCGACGCCGAACCCGGCTCGCCCGCACTGACCGGACCGTACGAGTCCTACCGCGCGGCGGTCGCCGAATTCGGCCCCGAGCCGGGAGAGCACGAACGGCTCGGCACCCCGATGTTCTACTCCTCCGGCACCACCGGCAAACCCAAGGCGATCAAACGCCTGTTGCCCGACGCGCATCCGGGCGAGATCCTGGCGATCGAGGACTTCGGCCGCACACTGTTCCACCTGCGCGAGGGCATGCGCTTCCTCTCGCCCGCACCGCTCTACCACTCCGGACCGCAGTCGACGGTCGCGATCAGCCTGCGCCTGGGCGCCACGGTGGTCGTGATGGAGAAATTCGACGCCGAGCTCTACCTCGAACTGATCGAAAAGCACCGCATCACGCACTCGATGGTGGTGCCGACGATGTTCTCCCGCATGCTCAAGCTGCCCGCGGACAAGCGCGCCCGCGACCTCTCCTCGCTCGAGGTCGTGGTGCACGGCGCCGCGCCCTGCCCGGTCGCGGTCAAGGAAGCCATGCTCGACTGGTGGGGCCCGGTCGTCTACGAGTACTACGGCGGCACCGAGGCCAACGGCATGTGCGGCTGCACGCCTGAGGAGTGGCTGGCGCACAAGGGCACCGTCGGCAGGCCGTTCATGGGCGAGCCGGTGATCCTCGACGAGGACGGCAACCAGTGCCCGCCCGGCGTCGCGGGAACCATCTGGTTCCGCGGTGCGGGCAGCGGCTTCGAGTACTTCAACGACCCGGGCAAGACCGCCGAGGCCAAGGACGCCACCGGGACGATGTCCAAGATCGGTGACATCGGCTATCTCGACGAGGACGGATTCCTGTACCTCACCGACCGTCAGGCGTTCGTCATCATCTCCGGCGGGGTGAACATCTACCCGCAGGAGATCGAGAACCTGCTCGTCACCCATCCGAAGGTGATGGACGCCGCCGTCTTCGGCGTCCCCGACGAGGATTTCGGCGAAGCCGTGAAGGCCGTGATCCAGGCCGTCGATCCGGCCGTGGCCGGTGTGGAGCTGGCCGCCGAACTGGCTGCGTTCTGCCGCGGGAACCTAGCGAAGTTCAAGTGCCCCAAGTCGTTCGACTTCATCGACGAGATGCCCCGACTGCCCACCGGAAAGCTCTACAAGAAACCGTTGCGCGATGCCTACTGGCAGACCGCGGAATCGTCCGCGGCCGCCGGCTGACCGCCTCACCCGCCGACTGTTCCGCCCACCGAGCGCCACCCCGGCGCGGGCGCCGCAGACCGAACCCCCGCCCTATGAGCGCGGCCCTCACCCAGAACAGGATCACCCAAAATGCCTCACGACGTGTACGTGTACGACGCCTTCCGCACCCCGCGAGGTCGCGGCAGGAACGGATCCCTGCACGGCGTCAAGCCGGTCTCGCTCGTCGTCGGCCTGCTGCGCGCGCTGCAGGAACGCAACCCGAGCCTGGACCCCAAGCGTATCGACGACCTGATCCTCGGCGTGGTCAGCCCGCTGCGCGACCAGGGCGCCGACATCGCGCGCACCGCCGCGCTCGCCGCCGGCCTGCCCGACACCGTGGCGGGTGTGCAGATGAACCGGTTCTGCGCCTCCGGGCTCGAGGCCGTCAACACCGCCTCGCAGAAGGTGGCCTCGGGCTGGGAGTCGCTGGTGCTCGCGGGCGGCGTGGAGAGCATGTCCCGGGTGCCGATGGGCTCCGACGGTGGTGCCTGGGCCAACGACCCGGAGACCAACCTGACCACCGGATTCGTTCCGCAGGGCATCGGCGCCGACCTGATCGCCACGCTCGAGGGCTTCACTCGTGAGGACGTCGACGCGTTCGCCGTCGAATCGCAGCGGCGCGCCGCGACCGCCTGGGACGAGGGCCGTTTCGCGCGGTCGATCGTGCCGGTGCTGGACCGCAACGGTCAGACGATCCTCGACCACGACGAGCACATCCGCCGCGGCACCACCCTCGAATCGCTGGGCAAGATCAAGCCCGCCTTCGCCGCGCTGGGCGCGCAGGCCGGATTCGACGCGGTCGCGCTGCAGAAGTACCACTGGGTGGAGCGGATCGATCATGTGCACACCGGTGGTAACTCCTCGGGCATCGTCGACGGCGCTTCTCTGGTCGCGCTCGGCAACGAGGCGGTCGGCAAGGAACTCGGCCTGACCCCGCGCGCCCGCATCGTCGCGGGCGCGGTGAGCGGCGCCGATCCCACGATCATGCTGACCGGTCCCGCCCCGGCCAGCCGCAAGGCGCTCGACGTCGCGGGTCTGAGCGTGGACGACATCGACCTGTTCGAGATCAACGAGGCGTTCTCCTCGGTCGCCCTGCGCTTCATGAAAGACCTCGACATCCCGCACGAGAAGCTCAACGTCAACGGCGGCGCGATCGCCATGGGCCATCCGCTCGGCGCGACCGGCGCCATGCTGATCTCCACCGTCATCGACGAGCTCGAACGCCGCGATCAGCGCCGCGGCCTGATCACCCTGTGCGTCGGCGGCGGCATGGGCATCGCCACGATCGTCGAGCGGGTGTGAACGCACCGATGACCCAGACATCTCCCCATCAGAATTCCGACAACTCTTCGAGCGAGGCCGACGCCGTGACCACCACCGAGACCATCACCTGGGAGCAAACCGAATCCGGCGTCGTCGTCCTGACTTTCGACGACCCCACCCAGTCGGTCAACACCATGACCGCGGCCTGGTCCGCCTCCTTCGCCGCGGCCCTGGACCGGCTGGCCGGGCTGGGCTCCGAGCTGGCCGGTGTGATCCTGACCTCGGCCAAGAAGACCTTCTTCGCCGGCGGCGATCTCGGTGATCTGCTCGCCACCACCACCGAGCAGGCCGGTGAACTGACCGCCTTCGCCGACGGCGCCAAGGCCATGCTGCGCAAGCTCGAGACCCTCGGCGTCCCGGTGGTCGCCGCGCTGGGCGGCAGCGCGCTCGGCGGTGGACTCGAGATCGCGCTCGCCTGCCACCACCGCATCGCCGTGGACGCGCCGTCGATCCGGATCGGACTGCCCGAGGTCACCCTGGGCCTGCTGCCCGGCGGTGGCGGCGTCGTGCGCACCGTCCGCCTGCTAGGCCTGGACACAGCCCTGGACAAGGTCCTGCTGCCCGGCACCGCCTATCGTGTCGGTGACGCGCTCGCGCTCGGACTGATCGACCGCGTCGTCCCCGACGCCGAGGCGCTGATTCCCGCAGCGCTGGAATGGATCTCGGCCAACCCGGGCGCCACCCAGCCGTGGGACCGCGGCGAGCGGATCCCCGGCGGCACCGCCAACACGCCGTCGATCGAGGCCGTGCTGCCGATGCGCGCCGCCGCGCTGCGCAACCGTTACAAGGGCGCGCCCATGCCTGCCCCGGCCAATATCCTCTGCGCGGCCGTCGAGGGCACCCAGGTCGACTTCGACACCGCTTCGGCGATCGAGACCCGCTATTTCGTCGAGCTGGTCACCGGCCCGATCGCCAAGAACATCATCCAGGGCACCTTCTTCGACAAGCAGGTCATCAAGTCCGGCGCGAGCCGGCCGAAGGATTTCCCCACCCACCGCGCCACCTTCGCCGCCGTGCTCGGCGCGGGCATGATGGGCGCGGGCGTGGCACTGTCGTGCGCGCTCGTCGGCATGAAGGTGGCACTGAAGGACGTCGATCTCGCCGCCGCCGAGCGCGGTAAGGACTACGCCCGCAAGGTGCTCGGCAAGCAGGTCGAGAAGGGCAGCCGCACCCGCGCGGACGCCGACGCGATCCTCGAACTCATCACCCCCACCGCGTCGGTGCAGGATCTCGCCGGCGCTGATCTGGTGATCGAGGCGGTGTTCGAGGACCCTGATCTCAAGCGCACGGTCTTCGCCGAGGTGCTCGACGTAGTGGCCCCCGACGCGGTGCTGGCTTCCAACACCTCCACGCTCCCGATCACCGACCTCGCCCGCGATCTGCCTCGCCCCGAGGATTTCATCGGCCTGCACTTCTTCTCGCCGGTCGACCGCATGGAACTGATCGAGATCATCGTCGGCGACAAGACCAGCGATGCCACCCTGGCCAAGGCCTTCGACATCGCGCTGCAGATGCGCAAGACCCCGATCGTCGTCGGCGACGGCCGCGGCTTCTTCACCAGCCGGGTGATCCTTCAGCGCCTGGTCGAGGCCGCCGCGATGGTGGGCGAGGGCATCCACCCGCAGTCCATCGAGCAGGCCTCGCTGCAGGCCGGCTACCCCGTGGGCACGCTGGCGCTGCTCGACGAACTGACCCTGTCGTTGCCGTTGAAGATCCGCGGCCAGTTCCGTGAGGTCGCCGAACAGAACGGCGGAGAGCTCGCCGCCCACCCCGGCGACGTGGTGCTCACCACGATGGTCGAGGAATTGGGCAGGCCGAGCCGCCTCGCCGGCGCCGGCTTCTACGACTACGTCGACGGCAAGCGGGCGGGGCTGTGGTCGGGTCTGGCCGAGAAGTTCCCGCGTACCGAGCGGCAGGCCGACCTCACCGAGCTGCGCGATCGTCTGCTCTTCGCCGAGGTGCTCGAAACCGTCCGCTGCCACGACGACGGCATCCTGCGCTCGACCGCCGACGCCAATGTGGGCTCGCTGCTGGGCATCGGCTTCCCCACCTGGACCGGCGGCACCAGCCAGTTCGTCGCGGGCTACCCGGGCGGCACCGCCGCGTTCGTGGCGCGCGCTCAGGAACTGGCCGACCGGTACGGCGCGCGGTTCACCCCGCCCGCCTCGCTGACGGAGCGGTGAGTTGCGCAGAGAGCTGTACACCGACGAGCACGAGGCGTTCCGCTCGGCCTTCCGCGCACTGCTCGACCGGGAAGCCGTGCCGAACGTCGAGAAGTGGGAGCAGGCGGGCACCGTCGATCGCGGGTTCATCACCACCGCGGCCGAATCCGGTTTCCTGGGTTTCGAATTCGATCCCGAATACGGCGGCCTGGGCATCGACGACTTCCGCTACAACGCCGTCATGGCCGAGGAGGTCGTGCGCTCGGGCATGGCCGGTGACACGTTCAGCATGCAGAACGACATCATCGTCCCGTACCTGCGCGACCTGGCCACCGACGAGCAGAAGCAGCGTTGGCTGCCGAGATTCACCCGCGGCGATGGCGTCACCGCCCTGGCGATGACCGAACCGGGAGCGGGCTCGGACCTCGCCTCGATCCGCACCAGCGCCGTCCGCGACGGCGACCACCTGGTGATCAACGGCGCCAAGACGTTCATCACCAGCGGCGCGACCTGCGACCTGGCGATCGTGCTCGTGCGCACCGGCGAACGCGACGGGCGCGGCACCTCGCTGGTCGGAGTCGAATACGGCACACCGGGATTCGAACGCGGCAACCCGATGCACAAGATCGGGCGCAAGGCCCAGGACACGGCGGAACTGTTCTTCACCGACTGCCGGGTCCCGGTCGCGAACATCCTCGGCGAACCGGGGCGCGGCTTCGGCTCCGCGATCGCGAATCTGCCGCGCGAGCGGCTCTCGATCGCGGTCTCGGCGGTGGCTTCGGCAGCGCACGGGCTGAGCCTGGCGCTGGACCACGTGCGCTCGCGCGTCGCGTTCGGCGCGCCGCTGGCCGACCTGCAGTCGGTGCGGATGTCCATCGCCGACATGCACACCGACGTCCAGATCCTGCAGCACTACATCGACGGTTGCGTCACCGCGCTCAACCGCGGCGAACTGTCCGCCGCCGAGGCCGCCGGCGCCAAATACAAAGCCACCGAACTGCAGTGGAATGTGCTCGACCGCTGCCTGCAACTGTTCGGCGGCTACGGCTACATGGAGGAATACCCCATCGCACGGATGTGGCGCGACGCGCGCATCCAGCGCATCTACGGAGGAGCGAACGAAGTGATGACCGATCTCGTCGGCCGCGCGGTGGTGGCCGGATGACCAGCGCATCGCAGGCGGGCCCGCTCGCCGGACGGACCGCACTCGTCACCGGCGGCTCGCGCGGCGTCGGTCGCGCGGTCGCGCTGCGGCTGGCCCGCGACGGCGCCGCGGTGGCGGTGAACTACCGGCGCGACGCGGCGGCCGCCGACGAGGTGGTCGAGCAGATCGTCGCCTCGGGCGGTCGCGCGGCGGCCTACCGCGCGTCGATCGACGACGCGGCGGCCGTCGCCGAGATGGTGACCGCGATCCGCGCCGATCTCGGCCTGGTGGACCTGATCGTCAGCAATGCCGGTTCGGCCAGCCGTGGCCAGGACGTGGCCTCGACCCCGCAGGCCGACTACCTGCAGCTGATGCAGGTGCACGCATTCGGCCCGATCGCGCTGATCCAGCAGCTGCTGCCGGACATGCGCGAGGCCGCCTCCGGTGCGGCCGGCCGGGGCGACATCGTGATGATCTCCTCCAACACCACGGCGTCGGCCCCGCCGAACGCCGCGCCCTACACCATGGCCAAGGCGGCGATGGAGACCTGCGTGCGGACCCTCGCGTGGGAGGAACGCCGCTACGGCATCCACGCCAATATCGTCGCCCCCGGTCTGATCGCCACCGAGATGGGTAAACGACTCGTCTCCGCGGCGCGTGGCGCCGACATCGGCGATCTCGACGCCGACTCGCCGTTCGGGCGGGTGTGCCGTCCCGAGGACGTCGCGGGCACGGTGGCTTTCCTGGTCTCGCCGGACTCCGGCTATGTGACCGGACAACGGCTCGTCGTCGACGGCGGCGGCCCGAACCCGACGATCTTCTGACGACCGAGACACGAGTGAGGTTTCCGTGACGACCGTGGCCGAGGCAGACCGCACCCCCGACAGCGGGGGAACCACCGCCGGCGAGGCCGAAGACTTCTTCGCCGAGCTGACCGCATCGCTGGACACCGCTCTGTCCGCGAACAACACTCTGCGCCTGATCGACATCGACCAGCGCGGCGAGGGCAACTCGTGGGAGACCTACCTGGTCACGGCCGAGTGGACCGTAGGCGCCGACCGGCGAAGCGCGACCTACGCGGTCAAACGCCAGCCGGTCAGCGGCATCATCGACGACTACGACGTGGACCGCGAGGTCGCCTTGCTGCAGGCCGCCGACCGGGCGGGGATGCGGGTGCCTGCCGTGCTCGCGCACCGTGGCGAGCGTGACGGTGAGCGCGGATTCTTCGTGATGGAGAAGGTGCCTGGCATCATCCCGATGCCGCACAACGTCTCGCGCCTGATCCCCGACGCCGCGGTGCGCGCGGATCTCGGACGGCAGGTCGCCAGGGAGATGGCCCGTCTGCACAGCGCCGATCCGGCCTCGATGGGGCTGGACATGCTCGGGCCGGTGCCCGACGGCGCCGACACCGGCCGGATCGAGAACGACAAGTGGGCCCGCGCCTACCGCGAGGTGGCCGACATCCCGATACCCGTGCTCGACCTGGCCTGCGCGTGGCTCGACCATCGCGCCGACACCGTGTCGGGCGGGGTGAGCCTGGTGCACAACGATTTCCGGATCGGCAATCTGGTGATCGAGGACGGATCGATCTCCGGCGTGCTGGATTGGGAGACCGCGCACTTCTCCGATCCGGTGGCCGATATCGCCTGGTTCGCGCAGCGCACCTCGCGCGGCCGCTCACCGCTGCTGTGCAAGCTGATCGAGCTCGAGCCGTTCCTCGACGAATACGAGCGCGCGGGCGGGTGGCGGCCGAGCTCCGAAACGCTCACCTGGTGGTCGGTGCAATCGCTGGTCAAGACGGCCGTGGGCTGCCTGCAGGCCGTTGATGTCTACAAGCGTGGCGACCGCGACGAACTGCGGTACTCGAACATGGCCCACAGCGTCTACTACAGCGTCGGCTGGCTGACCACCATGCTGCGCGAGGGAGAATGGGGACACTGAGATGACCGTCTACTCGACCGACCTGACCGGCCTGCTGGCCACGATCAAGGACACCCTCGGCCACCGCGTGGCGCCCGCACTGGCCGACGGCACCGCCCGCCAGGAACTCGCCGCGGTGCTCGAGCAGCTCGACAACCTCACCCAGCGGATCGCCTGGGACCAGGCGGCACTCGCGCAGACCTGCGAGCGCACCGAGGCACTGGCGACGCGCCTCGGGCTCGCGCCGGCAGGCGATGTCCACGCCGGGGTCGACGCCTTGCGCGCGCGCCGCCGCGACGTGTCCGACGTCCTGCGCGCGGCCTACCGCGACGGCGCCCCGCGCGCCGGGCTCGTCGAATCCGTCCTGGAATTCTCGGAAACGGATGTCGCCGAACAGATCTCGGTGGGCCTGCGCGCCGGACTGCCGATCTGACCCGGAACATCCAGGGCGACGGACCGGCCCTCGAAGGGGCAGGTCGTCGTATCGACGGATGGGGAGTCACCCCTCGTGATCTGATCACCTACCGCCGGGCCGCCCACCGGGCGGCCCGGCTTTCGACTATCGGAGGAGGGCGCAGATGCGCGTCCACGAACTGCTGGACCACTGGGCCGAACGTTTCCCGGACGAGGTCTATGTGACCGACGGCAGCCGCAGTCTCACCTGGGACGAGATGCGCCGGTGGACCCACCGGGTCGGCAACTGGCTGGCAGGCGAACTGCGGCCCGGCGAGCGCTTCTGCCTGCTCGACCGCAACTCGCTCGAGATGATCGCGCTGTACTTCGGCGCGTCCCGCGCGGGCGTGGTGCCGGTGCCGCTCAACTTCCGGCTGGCGCCCCAGGAGTGGAAATACATCGCAGAGGACGCCGGGTGCCGCCTGGCCGTCGTCCACGAGGACTACGCGCAGGCGCTGACCGCGGCCGTCCCCGGCATCACGGCGTCGGTCATCCGCGACGACAGCCCGTCGCGCCTGCGGTTCGCCGAGGAGGTCGCCGCGACCTCGGACGACGCGATCGACCGCGATGTCCCGGCCGAGGCGATCTACCACCAGATGTACACCAGCGGCACTACCGGAAAACCCAAGGGCGCCATGGTGTCGCACCGGGCGGCCTGCACCAACGCCCTGCAGATCCAGCTGGCGCTGAGCTCGGTGCGCCGCGCCACGCTCTGCGTCATGCCGCTGTTCCACGCCGGTGCCGCGCTGCAGATCCTGGCCTACACCTCCGGCGGCTGCTCGGTGCATGTGGTGCGCGATTTCGACCGCACCACGGTGCTGCGGGAGATGTCCGAGCGACGCATCCAGCTCCTCACGCTGGCCCCCGCAATGATCCAGGGCATGATCGAGGACCCCCTCGCCGCGCAGCTGGACTTTTCGGCGCTGGAGCTGATGGTCTACGGCTCGGCGCCGATGGCGGTCGAACTCGTCAAGCGGGCGATGGAGGTGTTCGGCTGCGATTTCGCCCAGGCCTACGGCATGACCGAAACCACCGCGGTGGCCACGATTCTGGCTCCCGAGGACCATCGCCGGGCCGTGGCAGGCCGCCCGGACATCCTGGCCTCGGCGGGACGTCCGGTGCTCGGGTCCGCCGTCCGCGTGGTCGGACGCGACGGTGAGCCGCTCCCGGTCGGTGCGGTCGGCGAGATCGTGGTCCGCGGCCCGCAACTCATGGACGGCTACTGGGGACTGGAGGAGGCGAGCCGGGCCGCGCTCGCGGGCGGGTGGATGCACACCGGCGACGCGGGCTATCTCGACGCCGAGGGGCTCGTGTTCATCTCCGATCGGGTGAAGGACATGATCGTCTCCGGTGGGGAGAACATCTACCCGCGCGAGATCGAGGAAGTCCTGTTCGAGATGCCCGGCATCGCCGATGTGGCGGTCATCGGCGTACCGAGCGAGCGTTGGGGCGAGAGTCCTGTCGCGGTGGTCGTGCTCGCCGCGGGCGCGACCGTCACCGAGCAGATGGTCCTGGAGCACTGCCGGGCCAACCTCGCGAAGTTCAAATGCCCGGTCTCTGTGACGTTCGTCGACGCGCTGCCGCGCAGCGCGGTCGGCAAGGTCCTCAAGCGCGATCTACGCGAACCCTATTGGCAGGGGATGGATCGCCGCATCAACTGAGGCGGCGCCGTGCGTACGAGCCGGTGCGGTGAGCTCACCGCACCGGCCGTGCCGAACAGCTCAGTCCGCACCGCGCGGCGTCGCCACGAAGTCGGCGGGATCGGGGTGCTGTGTCCGCGTCCAGTATTCGACGACCGGCCACGGGGAGTTGGTCACCACTCGTCCGGTGGAATTGCGGTAGTAGCTGTTCACGCCGTCCATGGCGTACACCATGCGCGAGTTCGCCTCGTCGAGTTCTTCGTTGTACCGGTCGTAGGCATCCTGGCGGCATTCCAGGGTCGCCAGGTCGTCGGTGACCAGGCGGCTGATCGCCTCGACGACGTAACGGACCTGCGCCTCACCGATGGTGATGAAGCTTCCGCCCGGCGGATTGGTGTTCGGTCCGTAGAGGAAGAACAGGTTCGGAAAGCCCGGCGTGGTGATGCCCAGATGGGCGCGTCCGTTGTCGTCGTCCCAGTGCTCGCGCAGCGCGATGCCGTCACGGCCGCGGATGTCCATCGGGTACAGGTAGCGCTGCTGCTGGAAGCCCGTGCACAAGATCAGCACGTCGATCTCGCGTTCCTCGCCGCCCACGGTGACGAGCCCGGCCGGCGTCAGCCGCTCGACACTGTCGGTGAGCAGTTCGACATGCGGCTTCACCAGCGTGGTGAACCAGCCGTTGTCGATCAGCAGCCGCTTGCCGAACGGCGGGTAGGTGGGCAGCGTCTGCTCACGCAGCTGCTCGTGCCCGGCCAACTGCTGCTCCAGATACTGGGTCAGGTAGGCGCGATACGCGTCGTTGAGCGAGCTGACGAGCTTGCCCTTCGCCTCGCGCTGCGGGTCGACCGGCAGGGCGGCGTAGGTGCGTTCGGTGTAGAGCCAGTACAGCCGGAACCGGTACCAGCCGCGGTAGAAGGGAATGTTGTCGTACAGCCAGTGCTTGGACTGCGGCGAGGGCTGGAAATAGTGTTCGTTGGGCGCGATCCATTGCGGCTGACGCTGCAGCACCACCATGCTCTGCACCTGGTCGGTGATGGCCACGACCAGCTGCATGGCGGCGGCGCCGCTGCCCACGACCGCCACCCGCTTGCCGGTGAGGTCGATGTCCTCGGGCCAGCGCGCCGCATGCACGATCTGGCCGCGGAAATCGTCCGTGCCGGGGAATTCCGGGACATTGGGGGTGCTGTGCAGGCCGGCCGCGGTCACCAGCGCGGTGGCGCGCAGTTCCTGTCGCTCGCCGTCCGGTCCGGTCACCGAGATCACCCACTGCCGGGCCTGGTCGTCCCAGACGGCGTTGTCGACGGAATGGCGCAGTCGGATCTTGTCGAGCACGCCGGATTCGCGAGCGACATCCTCGAGGTAGCCGAAGAGCTCGTCGCGGCGGGCGAAGTTTTCGGTCCAGTTCTTGGGCCGGAACGAGTAGGAGTACAGATCGCTGGGGATGTCGACGCGCGCGCCGGGATAGGTGTTCTCCCACCAGGTGCCGCCGATGCGGTCGTTGCGCTCGAACACGGTGTAGGGGATACCCGCCTTGTCGAGGTGGATGGCGCAGGCCAGGCCGGAGATACCCGCGCCGACGATGACGACGCCGAAGTCGGGCCGGTCGTGCTCGATGAGCGCCCCGATGTCGGCGGGTTCGAACGGGGTGAAGCCGAGTTGCTCGGCGATCATGGGGGAGTAGGTCTCCGGGATCGGCTCGCCCATGACGGTGCTCATCAGGCGAGCGAGTTCGCCGCCGGTCGGTGCGGGCTGCGCGATCGGCTTGCCCCTGCTCCAGTCGAGGATGGCGTCGGTGGCGGCCTCGTGGATCTCGGCTTGGATCGCCGGATCGAGTCCGCCCGAGTTCAGTTCCTCGTACCCCTTGGGTGCGGCGGGGACGTAGGGCGCCGACAGCCACTTCTCCTCGCCGGTCAGCTGGTAGATCACCGGCAGCAGGCAGGGAATGTTGCCCGCGGTGACGGCGGCGTGCACGGTGGCGCGGTCGAGATCGGGGTTCGGTGGGATGGTCGGGCTCATGTCGTGTCCTTCGGGAGTGGATTGGATGGTCAGTCGGTCAGTGAGCGCAGGAGTTCGATCGCCGAGAGCCGCTCGGCGTGGGTCGGTGCCATGGGGCTGACATTGAGCAGCCCGACGCCGATCTCGCGGAGCATCGCGATGCGCTCGGCGACATAGGAGGCGGGGCCGATCAGTGAGGTCGCGCGGACGAGTTCGTCGGGGACGGCGGCGGCCGCCGCACGGTGCTTGCCCGCAAGGAACAGCTCCTGGATGGCCTCGGCCTCGGCGACGAATCCGTAGCGTTTGGCGAGGTCGTTGTAGAAGTTGCGGGTCCGTGATCCCATGCCGCCGATGTAGAGGGCGAGTTGGGGGCGGGCCTGGTCGAGCCACGGCGCGGGATCGTCGGTGACGGCGAGGGGAAGGCGCACGATGATGTTCAGCTCGCCCAACTCGGCGGCGCGCTCGGCTCTTCCGCGGGCGAGCGCCGCACCCCACACCGATTCCAGCTTCTCCGGGTGGAAGAAGATGGGCTCCCAACCCTCGGCGATCTCGGCGGTGAGCTCGACCATCTGCTCGCCCAAGGCGGCGATCGAGACCGGAATCCGATCGCGGACCGGGTGATTGATGAGTTTGAGCGGTTTGCCCAGGCCGGTGCCGCGGTCGGCGGGAAGCGGGATCTGGAAGTGCCTGCCCTGGTGGCGCAGTGCTTCGCGCCGCCAGACGGTGCGGCAGATCTCGATTGTCTCCCTGGTCTTGCCCAGCGCGTGCCCGAAGGGGACGCCATGAAATCCTTCGACCACCTGCGGTCCGGAGGCACCGATTCCGAGGCGGAATCGCCTCTTCGACACATAGTCGAGGCCCGCGGCGGTCATGGCCAGTGTGGTCGGGGTACGGGAGGCGATCGGGAGGATGCCGGTGGCGAGTTCGATGCGTGAGGTGCGCGCCGCGAGGTAGCCCAGCTGGCTGACCGCATCGAAGGTGTACGCCTCGCCCATCGTCACCGAGTCGAGGCCGGCGGCCTCGTAGTCGACGATCTGAGCGGCGATCTCGTCGAACGGTGGACCGAAGTCCAGCACCGTGCCGATACGCATGTGCTCTCCTGCTTTCCGCAAATTCGCAGCCCGCGCTGCGTTCGATGGGGGTTCGGCCGACCGTGCTGACCCGGCTTCGGGGGGCGCGACAGTCGCCGCTCCGAGTGAGTGTTAATGCTAACTATGGTGACTATAAGTGGTCAATGCTAGTTAAAGTCGCCATTTTTGAACTAAAGTTATTTGTGAATATGGGGCATTGCCGGGCTCGGTGGTGATGCGCCGGAGTGGCTGACTCGAACCGCCGTCCTCGGCGGGAGGCTCGTGGTCCTCGAGTTCCGGGTGCGCCGACCCCGCCTGTGCCGACTCGATGAGAAGTTCGCCCGCCGACCCTTTCTCGGCAGACGGATGGGCGAAATGCCTGTCCGGGCCGATCGAGTTGGCTGGTGGCGGGCTACCCGCCGCGGCAGAGCGGCGGGTGTGAATGGCCATTTCGGACCGTTGTGGCAGAAATAGTGACTCTGGCCTGCATAATCTGTTCTTGACATTAGTAGTAACTATGTTACCTTGATCACAACAGTGCCCCTGACCTGGTCTCGAGCCGCCTCGGGGGGCGCTGCAGGGGGCAGGGAAGACCGGATGCGTGGGAGCCACTCGACTGATGAGCGCGCCTCCGGATGGACATCCGCATGAAAGGCATGAACATGACTGAGACGCTGACCCGTGAGGCAGCTACCGGCAGCGACCGGGTGACCGACTACGTGCAGCGCGCTCGCTCGATCGCGCCGCTGATCAGGCAAGAGGCCGCCGCCATCGAGCGTGACCGCACGATCACCAAGCCGGTCGCGGACGCGCTGGACGAACTGGGACTGCACCGGATGCTGGAGCCCGTGGAGCTCGGCGGCGGCGGTCTGCTCCCCAGTGAGGGCATGCGGGTCTACGAAGAGCTCGCCAAGGCCGACGGCTCGACCGGCTGGGCCATGATGGCCAGCACCTGGGGCACCGCCGGCGTGATCGGCCAACTCTCGCCCGAGGTCGTGGACGCGTTGCTGAGCAGGGACGAGCCCTTCATCGTCGCGGGTCAGCTCCTCCCGAGGCATCCCGGCGTGCAGGTCGAGGGTGGCTACATCATCGACGGCGGCTACTCCTTCGCCAGCGGTTCGGATCACGCGACCTGGATCGGTGCGGGTTTCTACGTCGCCGACGAACAGGGCAATCCGATCCTGGGCGCCAACGGTCAGCCGCAGGCGCGCATCGCCCTGCTGCCCAAGGAGCAGGTCGAGTTCAAGAACAACTGGGACGTCTGGGGGCTGGCGGGCACCGGCAGCCACGACTACACGATCTCGAAGAAGTTCGTGCCCGCGGAGTACACCACGCAGACCTTCGGCGGCACGCCGACTCGCTCCGAGGTCCTGTACAAGCTGGGCAACGAGTTCGTCGGCGGCATCTGCCACGCGCCGATCGTGCTCGGAATCGCCACTCGCGCACTGGAACTGGTAGCGAAGATCACCGACGGCAAGGTGCGTCCCACCTACTCCGTTCCGGTCGGCGAAGCCGACATCTTCCGGCTCGATTTCGCGCGTAAGGAAGCCGACCTGCAGGCCGCCCGCCTGTACTGCTACGACGTCGTCGAGTCGGCCGAGGCCGCGGTGAGCGCCGGGCAGCCGGTGACGCCCGAACAGGTCGCCCGCGCGGCGCAGATGCTGTCGTGGGTGCACGAGGTCACCGCCGAGATCGTAATGTTCGCGCATCGCTGGGGCGGCAGCCAGAGCATCGGCCGGACCAGCACGCTGGGCCGTTTCGTGCGGGACATGAACGTGGCGACTCAGCACCTGCTCGTCGACCCGAAGATGTTCGTCGACGCCGCCGCGGTCCTGCTTCCGGTCTACGCCGCCGAGGCGTAAGAATCCGAGCCGCCGAGGCGTGAGCATCTGACCAGGCCGGACCCGGTCGCCGTACATGACACGGTGGGCATGCCGCGTGAGCACGGCATGCCCACCGGTCGTGGCCGACGCCTCCGCTGGTCCCGCCGTCGAGCCACGAAGTGCACGAAATATTTCCCGACCTGCCGTGGGTGGGTCGACAAGCGTGAGAGGCACCCACGATGGGCCATTACAAGAGCAATCTCCGCGATGTGGAGTTCAATCTGTTCGAGCTGCTCGAACGCGACCGGGTGCTGGGGGCCGGGCCCTTCGAGGAAGTCGACGTGGACACCGCGAAGATCGCACTGCGCGAGGTCGACCGCCTCGCCCGCGAGGATCTCGCCGAGTCCTTCGAAGAGGCGGACCGCCATCCGCCCGTCTTCGACGCCGCCGCGCACACGGTGGCCATCCCGCCCGCGTACACGGCCATGTACAAAACCTGGATGGACGCCGAGTGGTGGCGGCTGCGGGTCCTGCCGGAACTCGGCGGGACGAACGCGCCGAGTTCACTGAACTGGGCACTCGCCGAATTCGTGCTCGGCGCCAACCCCACGCTGTGGACCTATGTCGGCTTCCCGACCGCGACCAGAGTCGTGTACCGCAACGGCACCGAACGCGACAAGCGGATCGCGCAGATCGCCGCCGAGAAGCAGTGGGGCGCGACGATGATGCTCACCGAACCCGACGCCGGTTCCGATGTCGGCGCCGGCCGGACCAAGGCGATCCCGAACGAGGACGGCACCTGGAACATCGTCGGCGTCAAGCGCTTCATCACCGCGGGCGAGCACGATCTGTCCGACAACATCATCCATCTCGTGCTGGCCCGGCCGATGGGCGTCGAGGGCGTGGGCGGCCCGGGCACCAAGGGGCTCAGCCTCTTTCTCGTCCCGAAATTCCACTTCGACCTCGAGACCGGTGAACTCACCGGCGAACGCAACGGCGTCTACGTCACCAATGTCGAGAAGAAGATGGGCGTGAAGGTCTCGGCGACCTGCGAGATGACTCTCGGCGAGAACGAACCGGCCCGCGGCTGGCTGCTCGGCGAGGTGCACGACGGTATCAACCAGATGTTCGAGGTGATCGAGGACGCCCGGATGATGGTCGGTTCCAAGGCGATCGCGACTTTGTCCAGCGGCTACCTCAACGCACTCGACTACGCCAAGATGCGCGTGCAGGGCGCCGATCTGACCCGGTCGTCGGATAAGGGGGCGCCGCGGGTCGTCATCACCCGCCACCCGGACATCCGCCGGTCGCTGCTCACCCAGAAGTCCTACGCCGAAGGAATGCGCTCGCTGGTCCTCTACACCGCCTCCTGGCAGGACGAGATCGCGCTCGCCGCCGCGGCGGGCGAGGACACCGCACTGGCCGAGGCCGTCAACGACCTGCTGCTGCCGGTGGTCAAGGGCTACGGGTCGGAGCGCTCCTGGACGGTGCTGGGCACCGAATGCCTGCAGACCTTCGGCGGATCGGGATACCTGCAGGACTATCCGCTCGAGCAGTACGTGCGCGACGCGAAGATCGACACCGTCTACGAGGGCACCACCGCCATCCAGGCCCAGGACCTGTTCTTCCGCAAGATCGCCAGGAACTCCGGCGTCGCGTTCGGGCATCTCGTCCGGGAGATGACATCGTTCGCCGACGATCCGGCTGCCGGCGCCGAGTTGGCATTCGAGCGCGACCTGCTGGTCGAGGCGGTCGGCGCTGTCTCGGCGGTCGTGGAGAAGATGACCGCCGACCTGCTCGCCGCGAACCCGAAGGCCGGCGGCGCGGAGACCGAGATCTACAAGGTGGGGTTGAACGCGACCCGGCTGCTCTACATGCTGGGCGATGTCCTGGTGGCCTGGTTGCTGCTGCGCAGCGCCGCGATTGCCCTGCGCGCACTCGAGGCCGGCGCCTCGGCCGAGGACACGGCGTTCTACGAGGGCAAGGTCGCCGCGGCGCGGTTCTTCGCCCGCAATGTCCTGCCCGTCACGGCCGCGGAGGCCACGATCGCCCGCGCGGTGGACGATTCGGTCATGGCCCTGGACGAAGCGGCCTTCTGAGCTGTCCGCCGGCAGAACAACTGCCGGGAAACGAACGGCGCGCCCGACTTCCAGTCGGGCGCGCCGTTTCGTCTGTCCGCTGCGCTACCGAAATGTGGGCTAGTGCTCCGCCCTTCAGGGCGGGGCGAAGGCCCACGCGGGAGGGCCGCCAAGGCCCGAGCATGCCCTGGATGGGGAGCGTGAATCATGTTGTCCCCGAACATGGTTGAGGTGCTGAAATGGTAGCGTCAGGGTGTGCAGCTTCGGTACAACTTCCGCATCTACCCGACGCCCGGCCAGCAGATAGCGCTGGCTCGGGCGTTCGGTTCGGCGCGGGTGGTGTACAACGATGCCCTCGCTGCGCGGCGGGAAGCGTTCGAGGCGGGGCAGCGGATCAGCGACGCGGAACTGTCGAAGCGGTTGACCGCTGCGAAGGCGACCCCGCAGCGGGCGTGGCTGGGGGAAGTGTCCTCGGTGGTGCTGCAACAGGCGCTGGCCGATCTGAACGTCGCCTACCGGAATTTCCTGTCCTCGGTGACGGGGAAGCGGAAAGGTGCACGGGTCGGTCCGCCTAGGTTCCGGTCGCGTCGGGACAGCAGGCAGGCGATCCGGTTCACGAGGAATTCCCGGTTCGCGGTCACCCTGGGCGGGAAGTTGCGGTTGCCGAAGATCGGGGATGTTCCGGTCCGCTGGTCTCGGGTACTGCCGTCGGCGCCGTCGTCGGTGTCGGTCATCAAGGACGCGGCGGGCAGATACTTCGCCTCGTTCGTCGTGCACACCGACGACCAGCCGTTGCCGCCGGTGGAGTCCGAGGTGGGTATCGACCTGGGGTTGGCGACGTTCGCGGTTTTGTCGAACGGGCAGCGGATCGAGTCCCCGAAGTTTCTGCGGCAGGCCGAACGTCGGTTGAAGAAGGCGCAACAGGCCCTGTCGCGTAAGGAGAAGGGGTCGAAGAACCGGGCCAAGGCCCGGGTCGAGGTGGCGAAGGCTCATGCCAGGGTCGCGGATGCGCGGCGGGACTGGGCGCACAAGCAGTCCACGAAGATCATCCGCGAGAACCAAGCGATATTCGTGGAGGACTTGTGCGTGAAAGGTCTCGCCCGCACGCGTATGGCGAAATCGGTTCACGATGCGGGTTGGTCGATGTTCGTGACCATGCTCGAGGAGAAGGCCGCCCGGTATGGACGGGCCTTCTCGAAGGTGGACCGGTGGTTGCCGTCCACCCGCATGTGCTCGAACTGCGGGGTGATCGGAGAGGCGAAGGCCCTGCATGTCCGCGAATGGACGTGCGGGTGCGGGACCACCCACGACCGCGATCTGAACGCGGCGATCAACATCCTCGCGGCCGGACGGGCCGAGAGGCTAAACGCCTGCGGAGGGGCTGTAAGTCCAGCCGCTTAGCGGAGGGCACGCCCCGGTGAAACAGGAGCCCACCGGAGAACCGCAGGGTTCAGGAGGAATCCCGGTCGTTCACGGCCGGGAGGACGTCAATCGGCGCCCTCGCGCACGATGAACAGCGCGTCGACAGCGAGCAATCCATCGGCGGTGACCAGCAGCGGATTGACGTCCAGCGACTCGAGCCAGCTGTGGCAGGCCGCGGCCAGGCGGCCGAATCCGACCAGCAGCTCGGCGAGCCGGTCCAGATGCCACGGCTGCGATCCCCGGTAGCCGTGCATGATCCGCAGCTCGCGGAACTCCTCGATGAGCGCTTCGGCGTCGATGCGGGTCAACGGCGCCGGGCGGCCGCCGACTCGTTCGAGGACCTCGACGAGGATGCCGCCGATGCCAAGCACCACCATCGGCCCGAGTTCACTGCGGCCTTCCACGCCCACGAGCAGCTCACCGCGCGCGGCGGCCATCGGTTGCACGGCGACGACCTCGCCGACACCGTGGCGTGCCGCGATCGCGCGCATGTCGGCCACTGCCCGATCGAGATCCACCCGTGTGACGTTCAGTGCCACCGCGCCGAGCTCGGTGCGGTGCGGGACGTCGGCGAGCTTCACCGCGTACGGGCCCTCGAACCCCGGTGCGGCCTGCTCGCCCCCACCGACGACGCAGTGCGGCGCGGTGGGAATGCCGAACTCCGCCAACAGATCCATGGCCTGGGTGAACGGCAGGAAGCGGCGGCCGTCCGCGGTGACGGAGAACGGCCCGGGCGGGCAGGCGAGCGCCGCCACGGGCTCGGCCTGCGGGCGGGCGGTGGCGCGGTCGCGGACGAACGCGCCCATCGTCTGCAGTCCGCGCAGGGTACCGCGCAGTCCGTAGCCGAGCGCGACACTGCCGTCCGAGCCGATCACTTCCCGGGCGAACGAGCCGACCGGGCCCGCGCCCGCGGCGATCGCGACCGGCTTGCCGAAACGGCGTGCGGCGGTGGCGACATCGTCGATGAGGCGGCGATAGACGGGGGAGTCGTCGCCCTCACCCCACATGTTGACGAACACGACCGCGTCGAGGTCGGGTGATCCGACATAGCGTTCGACGATGTCGGTCCAGAATGTCGCGCCGAATCCGGTGGTGTCCAGGGGGTTCGGAACGGTGATGCCCGGGATCGTCGAGGCGACCCAGCCGGCGAGGGAGTCCAGCGGCGGCAGGGTGAGCCCTTCGGCCTCGGCGATGTCGAAGGCCAGCGAGGCGAAGCCGCCGGTGCCGGCGACGACGCCCAGTCGCTCGACGGAGTTCCATTTCGCGGGGTCGAGCTGGTCGACGATCGAGAGCCGGTCGATCATTTCCTCGATGTCGTGGGCGAGCTGGATTCCGGCATGCCGGAATGCGACGTCGTAGGCCCAGGAATTCCCGGCCAGCGCGCCGGTGTGCGAGGCCGCCATCTGCTGGGTCCGGCTGTTGCGGGCGAGCTTGACCGCGACGATCGGCTTGCCCGCCTCCCGACAGCGCCGCGCCGCCCGGAAGAACGCCTCGGGCCTGCGGATTCCTTCGACGATCAGACCGATGGCAGTGGTCTGCGGGTCGTCGGCCAGGAAGTCGAGGTAGTCGGCGATGTCGGTGACGGCTTCGTTGCCCGCCGAGATCAGGCGCGAGATGCCCACCCCGGTCCGCCTGCCCGCGGTGATGGCGACGCCGCCGATCATCGCGCCGCTGTGCGAGACGATGGACACCCCGCCCGCCGGCGGGTGGTAGTTCGCCGAGGCGGTCAGATTGAGGCTGCGGGGAACGCTGATGTAGCCCAGGCTGTTCGGTCCCACAACGGCCATGCCGCCGCGCCGTGCAGCGGCGACCAGCCGGCGTTGCAGCTCGTCGCCGTCCGCGCCGACTTCGGAGAAGCCGGCGGCATAGATGATCAGCCCACCGCAGTCCAGCGACGCGCATTCCTCGGCCAGTGCCACGGTCCGTTCGGCCGACATCACCGAGAGCACGGCGTCGATCGGGCCGGGCACCTCGGAGATCGAGGAGTGGGTCGGTGTGCCGAAGACGGTGGGCGCGCTCGGGTGGACGAAGTGCACCTGTGCGCCACTGTCGAGCGTCGGCCGGATGAAGGGCGCGACCGGGGACTTGTCACTCAGGCCGACGATCGCGATGGTCGACGGGTTCAGTACGCGGTCGAGGGGGGATCTCGGGTGCGGGGCGGGTTCCTGCGTGCGCGCCGAATCGTCGTCCGCTAGGAGGGTCATGACGTGGTCCTTCTGATCGAGTGTCGGGTGTCCGGTCGAGCACCCTGCGATGTCTGTGGCCGGGGGGAGAAGTGACGAGCCGGGCAGATGCTGCCTGCGGTGCGCTCGCGCCGCCCGCGCTGTTCCGCCGGGCGCCGAGCCGCTGCTCGATTGCGTCGAAATCTATCATCGTGAACAGCGGTTATGGTCGCTTTCTGCCGAGAAATCGAAAAGTTCCTGGGAAATGGGTTCAAAAGTTAATAGTAACTATGTAAGCTCGCTCACATGCTCGGCGAAGAGGTGCGCCGGGATTCGAAGTCAATCCGGAGGATTCATGGCCAGGACCGAGGCACTCGCACGCGCCGAGAAGATGTATCTCGAAGGTTTTCCCGACCCGGCGACGGCGACGATCGAGGATCTGCGCGACGCCTACGACCGACTGCTGCTGCAGTTCCCCCTCCCCGAGGGCATCGAGCCGGTGGGAGGTGAAGCAGGCGGCGTCCCTGTCCTGTCGGTCACCGCGAAGGGCGCCGCGCGCGACAAGGTGCTCGTGTGGTTCCACGGCGGCGGCTACTCGATGGGCAGTGCACGCGGTTTCCAGAACCTCGCGCACACGCTCTCGCGTGCTGCCGGCGTGCCCGTCGTCGTGCCCGACTACCGGCTCTCGCCCGAGCACGTGTTCCCCGCCGCGCTCGACGACGGCGCCGCCGTGCTGTCGGCACTGGTGGCGGAGTACGGCGCGGGCAATACCGCGGCCGGCGGCGACTCCGCGGGCGGCGGCCTGGCGTTGGCCGCCCTGACCGTCCTGCGCGACAAGGGCGAAGCCCTGCCCGGCGCGGCGGTCTTCATCTCCCCGCTGCTCGACCTCACCGCCAGCGGTGCGAGCGTGGACGAGTTCGACGGTAAGGACATCGCCGTCTCCCGCGGCTCGATCCTCAATATCAGCGGGGCGTACCTGCAGGGGCGCGACCCGAAGGATCCGTTGGTGTCGCCGCTGTTCGCCGAGCTGGGCGGCCTGCCGCCCGCGTTGTTCATGGTCGGCTCCGGCGAAGTGCTGCTCGACGACTCCCGCCGTGCGGCGGCCTCGATCACCGCTGCCGGCGGGTCGGCCTCGGTCTCGCTCTACGACGACATGTGTCACGTGTGGCCGCTGTTCGCCGCGATCCTGCCCGAGGGTGTCCAGGCCGCCGAGGAAGCGGGCGCCTTCATCCGCAAGAACCTCGGACTCTGAATCCCGGTACCTGATCCACTCGCGGGCGTCGCCTCCCTCGGGGCGCGACGCCCGCGGTCAGACTTCCACGCACGAAAGGACGCCCGAGATGTCCGCCCTGCAGACGACCGACCTCACCGCGCAATTCCGAGACGCGATGGCCACGGTGTGCACGCCGGTCGCGGTCGTGACCGCCATGGACGGCGAGCGCCCGCACGGCACGACCGTCAGCGCCTTCGCCTCCCTGTCGATGACGCCGCCCTCCCTGCTGGTATCGCTGGACCAGGGCTCGGAGCTGTTGAGCCTGATCCTGGAAACAGGGATCTTCGGCGTCAACGTCCTCGGCAGCGTGCAGTCCGCGCTGGCAGCGCAATTCGCCCGCAAGGGCAAGGACAAGTTCCTCGATGTCGCCTGGCAGGTCGACCGCGGTGTGCCCCGCATCGCGGGCGTGCCGCACTGGGTGGCCGCCGAGGTCATGGACACCATCACGGTCGCCGATCACACGATCGTGTTCGGCCGTGCGATCGCCGTGGAGAGCCTGACCGTGCCGCCACTGACCTATCACGGCCGAGTGTTCGGCACCCACGCCGCACTGTAGGCGCGGATCGTTTCGACCAAGGACGGCATGCAATGACACACGTGGACAACCCCGCGACCGAGCTCGACCGTGCGGAAGCCCTGAACCGAGCGCGCACGTCGTTCGCCTCGGTGTTCGGCGACGGCAGACTCTCGCTGGCGCAGTTGCGCGGCAACCTCGACGCGATGATGCTCGAACCCGCACTGGCCGAGGATGTTTCGGTGGTCGAGTCGACCATCGAGGGCGTCCCGGTGCTGCGGGTCTCGGCCGGGACCGGCATCGGCGACGACGTGCTGGTGTGGTTGCACGGCGGGGGATACGTCATGGGCAGCGCCCATGGGTACCGGCACGCCGCCGCGGCGCTGTCGCGCGCCATGAGCGCGGTGGTGATCGTGCCCGACTATCGGCTCGCCCCCGAGTTCCCGTTTCCCGCCGCACTGGACGACGCAACCCGGATTCTGGGCGCGGTCATCGCCGAGTTCGGCGCCGAGCACACCGTTATCGGCGGTGACTCCGCCGGCGGCGGATTGACCGTAGCCACACTGATTGCGTCACGTGACAGCGGTAGTCCCTTGCCCGCGGCTGCGGCTGTGGTCTCGCCGCTCGCGGACTTCACCGTGTCCGGAGCCACTGTCGTCACCAATCGCGCCACCGACCCCGTGATCACCGAACGCGACCTCGGACTGCTGGCGGCCACCTATCTCCAGGGCCACGACCGCTCGGATCCTCTCGCCTCTCCGGTTTTCGGCGATCTGGCCGGGCTCCCCCCGATGCTGTTGCTGGCCAGCGACAGCGAGATCCTTCTCGACGACGCCGTGCGCATCCACGAGGCGATGCAGCGGACCGGCGGATCGAGCACCCTCTCGGTCCACCCCGACACCTGCCACGCCTGGACGCTGTTCACCGACTTCCTGCCGCAGGCGCGGGAAGGTGTGGCCGAGATCGCCGGCTTCTCGCGGAAGGTTTTGCCATGAGCGTGCGCGTCACCGACGACGCCACGGTGCGGTACATCCTGATCGATCGTCCCGGCCGCATGAACGCGGTCGACAAGGACACCCTGCACCGACTCGCCGACGCGATCGAAAGCGCGGGCGCGGACCCCGACGTGCGGACGATCGTGCTGTCGGGGACAGGTCGAGCCTTTTGCGCCGGTGGCGACCTCGATGTCGAGGACCCGCTGTCGGTCGAGAACACCGCGAGCACATCCGACGCCGCGACCCGCTGCATTTCGGCGATCGTCGCTGTGCCCCGTCCGGTCGTCGCCGCGGTGCGCGGCCCGGCCGTGGGGGTGGGCGTATCACTCGCGCTGGCAGCGGATTTCACCGTCGTCCGTTCGGACGCCTTCTTCTCCATGCCGTTCACCTCGATCGGCTTGATGCCCGACGGCGGCGCCACAGCACTGGTCGCGGCCGCTGTCGGACGCGCGGTCGCGATGCGGATGTCGCTGCTCGGCGAGCGCCTGAGCGCGACCGACGCCGCACGTATGGGCTTGGTGGCGGCGGTGCACGAACCCGATGTCTTCGAAGCGGAACTGGCGAAGCTCACCGCGCGACTGAGCAGGATCTCGGTCGAATCGCTCGCCGTGACCAAACGCGCGGTCAACGACTCGAGCCTGACCGAACTCGGCGACGCCTTCGCCCGCGAGCGCACCGGCCAGATCCGGCTGACGACGACGGACAGCTTCCGCGACGCCATCGCGGCATTCACCGCACAACGCACCCGGCCGGAGACCGGAGAAAGAACTGGGAGTGACCATGTCGGTAGCTGAGATCAAGCCCATGTCCCCGATCGATGCGCGGCAGACCGATCGCGCTCGCGTCGAGCAGGCCGCGGCCGATCTCGCCGCGGGCAGGTCGATCGTGCTGTTCGACCCCACCTGCGGGGAGGCGAATCTGGTCGCCGCCGCCGAATTCGTCACCACCGAGTCGGTGTCGTTCATGGTCCACTACACCTCGGGCTTCGTGAAAGTTGCTGTCCCGGAGGAGGACTGCGTCCGGCTGTTGCTTCCGCCGATGTGGCAGTTCGGTGGTTTCGACGCGAGCTCCGTTCCCGCCGTGACGGTGGACGCCGTGGAAGGCACCGGCACCGGCATCTCCGCGGCCGACCGCGCGCGGACGATCAGGACCATCGCCGACCCGCGGACCATCCCGACGGCCCTGTCCAGGCCGGGACACGTCGCCCCGATCATCGCCCGGCGCGGCGGTAGCGGCGTGGCCGAATCGGTTGTGCATCTGATGCGCGTCGCCGGCCTGCGCCCGATGGCAGCCCTGTGCGAGCTGGTCTCCCCGACGGATCCGACCAGGATGGCCGACGAGCAGGAGAGCATCGAATTCGCGCGCGATCACGCGCTGACCTTCGTCTCGGTATTCGATGCGGTGACCTTCACGCATTGATTCCCGGATCCCGAACCGCCGACCGCCGGATGCGGCCGGCGGCACTCGTCCGAGGAGTTTGCCTTGTCTTTTGTCGTGACCCAACCATGCTGTAACGACGCTGCCTGCGTGCAGGTGTGCCCCGTGAACTGCATCCGCCCCACCCCGGACGACCCGGACTTCCGCTCCACCGAGATGCTCTACATCGACCCGCGGACCTGCATCGACTGTGGCGCCTGCATGGAGGCATGCCCTGTCGATGCCATCCACCCCGAGGACGAACTGCCCGACGATCAGCTGCGCTATCGCGAGATCAACGCGGACTACTTCCGCCGCAATCCGCTCGACGCGGGAACGCCACCGGCTCCCCAGCCTCCGGTGAAGGTGCCCAAGCCCGATTCGCCCCTGCGGGTCGCCGTGGTCGGCTCCGGACCCGCCGGTGTCTACGCCGCGGCCGAGCTGATGGCCCGGATACCCAGCGGCGGAATCGACATCGAGATGTTCGATCGGCTGCCCACGCCGTGGGGGCTGGTGCGCGCCGGGGTCGCCCCCGATCATCTCGGCACGAAGGCCATCACCGAGGCGTTCCGCCGGATCGCCGCCAAACCCGGATTCCGGTTCCACCTGAATGTCGAGATCGGCCGCGATCTCACCCACGACGACCTGCTCGCGCACCACCACGCCGTGATCTACGCCGTCGGTGCGCTCGAGGATCGCAAACTCGAGATCCCCGGCGCGGACCTGCCCGGCAGCGTGGCCGCCACCGAGTTCGTCGCCTGGTATAACGGCCACCCCGACTACGCGAACCGCGCCTTCGACCTGACCGGTGAACGCGCGGTGATCGTCGGCAACGGCAACGTCGCCCTCGACGTCGCCCGGCTGCTCGTCTCCGACCCGGACGCTCTCGTCCGCAGCGACATGGCCGAGCACGCACTGGAAGCGCTGCGGCAGAGCAATATTCGCGAGGTCGTCGTCCTCGGGCGTCGCGGCGTGGCGCAGGCCGCCTACACGACTCCCGAACTGCTGGCGCTCGGTCGCATTCCGGGAGTCGACGTGCTCGTCGACCCCCGCGAACTCGATCTCGGTGGCGTCGCGGGCGAGGACCCGCCCTTCTCGACCGATCTGAAGACACGGGTCGCCGTCGAATACTCCGACAGCACAACGACTCCGGGCAACAAGCGTATCGTCCTGCGGTACCTCGCTTCACCGGTCCGGCTGCTCGGCGCCCATCATGTCGAAGGCGTCGAAATCGTCCGCAACGAACTGGTCCGCACCGAGCGCGGCACGCTCGAGGCCCGCCCCACCGGCACGACCGAGATCCTCGACGCCGGCCTGGTCCTGCGCTCGATCGGCTACCGCGGCACAGCGGTGCCGGGTGTGCCCTTCGACGCGGACGCGGGCCGGATTCCCAACATCGACGGCCGGGTCCTCGATCCCGACACCGGCGCGGCCCTAGCCGGCGTCTACACGACCGGCTGGGTCAAACGCGGCCCCTCCGGTGTGATCGGCACCAACAAACTGTGCGCGCAGAACACCGTCGCCGCACTCATCGACGACCTGCTCTCGGATCGCCTGCCGCAGCCGAAGCCCGGCCGCGACCGGGATGCGCTGTCCGCGTTGGTCGTCGAGCGCCGCCCGGAGGTCGTGGACGGGAAGGGCTGGCTGGCCATCGACGCCGCCGAGCGCAAGGGTGGCCGCGACCGCGGCCGTCCCCGCGTGAAGATCACCGACACCGCGGAGATGGTCGAGATTGCCGGAGCCGCGATGCACCCGGTGGGATAGGACCCGGTCGAGCAGTGCCGATGTTTCTCGGCACTTGCCCGTCCGTTCGTCGCGACGCAATCGGCGCCGCGATCTCTCAGGCCCGATGCCCGGGCCTGAACGGCGATTTCGCCGTAGCGCGGTGGCCCCGTCGTGGGTCCCGCGCGACTCGAAGCTGTCTGCTCGTCATCCAAAGCAAAGGAGCTTGTGATGTCTGTTCGTAAGTCGTCGGTGGTCTGGACGGTATCGGGGGCTGTGCTGATAGTCGGCGCGGTGATCATCAGGTTCGCGGTGCTGCCCGCCATGACGAAACTGCCGGACGATCTCAGTCAGTCGCAGCGGTACGACGGCACGATGCAGGCTCTGAACTCGCAGGCCTTCGCGGCAGGTGACTTCGCCGCCCTGCTGACTCCGAAGATGCCGATCACCGCCGACCGCAGCCTCACCGTCGACGCGGTCGACGGCGACACCGCCGTCGTGACCAGCAACTCCGTGGTCACCCTCCCGGATTCCTCGACCCGGGACGACGTGCACACCTATGCGGTCGACCGCGTCGACTACTCACCGGTCGAACTCACCGACGCACAGAAGGACTCACTGGTCCCGGCCGACAGGCGGACCACCTTCGAGGCGCACAGCGGTCTCACCTTCAGCTGGCCGATGGACCCGGCCGCAACCGACACCATGCTCTACGATCCGGTGACCCGCACCGCCCAGCGGGCGACCTTCGTCGACGAAAGCGAAGTGCAGGGCCGGAAGGTCTACAACTACCGCGTCGACGCCGCGGGCCCGATCGGCAACCCGGCGCTGCTCGCCGGCTTCCATGGCTTCCCGGCGCAACTGCCCAAGGCCATGATCGAGGGACTACTGCGGGCCGGCGTCGTCCCGGAGAAGTCACGCGAGGCCCTCACGGCCGCACTGCCTTTGCTGCCCGACCCGGTCGCCATCGGATTCGGCAGCACCAACGAGATCGCTGCCGCCGTCGACGCGGAGTTCGGCGCGCCGCTGAAGGTCGAGCAGACCCAGGGCATGTATGTCACCGTCTCCGCCGACGGCCGCGACATCCCGGCCCTGCCGCTGTCGATCGTGAGCATTCACACCGCCGAGAACGAGGTGGTCGCCAGCGCGAACACCTTCTCGAAGAACTCGACGATGCTGTCGATCCTCGGCGTGTGGCTGCCGGTGGCCATGGTGGTGATCGGCATCGCGCTTCTGTCGCTCGGCATCGTCCGGCGCCGGGCCGCCTGAGCTGGACGACGAAGCCGGTTCCGTCTTGGCGGCACCGCCACCTGTCCTGGCCTGTAGGTTCTCATCGTGTCTCATTGAGTCGCGGGAGAATGCGAGATAGCCCAGATACCCCTACGTGGTATTTGGGCGCTCCGGAGAGGCGTCGCTTCGTGACGTGAGGTGCTGTAGAACCCATCGAACAGCGGAATTGGCGGCATCGGACCTTCCCGTTTCGATACCCGCGCCCGCTGCGTCGCGCCCGCATCTGCACTCGAGATGGTCGGTTCCGCGTGCCTCTGTGTGGGATTCGGTAACTGAATACTTTGCTCTGGCCCAATATTCGCGTCGCCGCAGGTCGGCATCAAGGCGGCATCGGAGAAAAGTAGTCGGCGTGTCGTTTCGCGACACGCCGCCTACTTTCGCGGCTGGCAACCAGTTGGCACCATGCCTCGGAGGGAGTCACGGAGGCTGGTGTATCGGCATCGCGGAGTCCCTCGCGTCCGCCTCGTCAGCTTCCGGGTTGCCGCGTCACGGATGTTTTACCACGTACGCCGAGTATCAACTCGCCTTGTTGTATGCCTCTACTATGTCGGCTTGGATTCGCCCGCAGCTCGAGACGTCGTAGCCATTGTTCTTCGCCCATTCGCGGATCGCGCCGGTCCGTTGCCTGTCGCTCATGGTGCGTGTAGCACTCCTGGCCTTCGAGCGGGGAACCCGGCCGATCTTGCGAGCGCCGTTGGTCCACTGCTCGAACGTGTTTCGAAGCTTGTCGGCGTTCTTGCTGGACTCGTCTCTCAGGCCGGATCGTCACCGCCGGACCTGCTCGCAAATCAAATGCGTTCAAAGATCTCCAGTACGTGTCCTTCCAGATCTTCGACGAAGGCGACCTTGATCCGATATTCGTCATCAGTCGAGGGGGTTCGGTCACTGTGCCGCCGGCGTCGGCAACTCGCTGCACCACAGCATCGATTCCGCTCACCTCGAAGCCGATGATTGCGGAACCCGGTGCCGGTGCCGGCCGGTTCTTGTAGTGCAGCAGGACCAGTGATCGATCGGTGCCGTCGGCGGAGGTCATGATGATCTCGGCGAGAGGATCGGCGCGATCGTCGAAGTCGCAGCGGGTTGAGTCCAGCAGGATGGTGTACGACGGGCCCTCAGCGAAGTCTGGGCGTGTCGTAGCCGAGTAGAGGGTGGTCA